>JAPJRE010000058.1 GCA_030824725.1 Sphingomonas sp. | reverse complement strand
ATCACGATCTGCACGCCCTTGCCGCCGGTGAAGGTCTTCACTTCCTCGACGAAATCCTGCGTCTTGTAGTTGATCGCCAGATCGGCACCCAGGGCGCGGGCCGCCGCGCACTTCGCGTCCGATCCGGCGGTAACCAGGATCGTCAGCCCGAACAGCTTGGCGAGCGCGATCGCCATCGTGCCGATGCCGCTGGTGCCGCCATGGACGAGCACGGTCTCGCCCGGCTGCGCCCAGCCGCGATCGAACAGGTTCGACCAGACGGTGAACAGCGTCTCGGGCAGCGCCGCCGCCTCGACGAGGCTCAGCCCCTCGGGCACGTCGAGGCACTGGCCCGCCGGCGCCACCGCATATTCGGCATAGGCCCCGCCCGCGATCAGCGCGCAGACCTGGCGGCCCAGCAGCGAGTCGTCGACGCCCTCGCCCAGCGCGATCACCGTGCCGGCGATCTCCATGCCGAGGATCGAAGGCGCACCCGGCGGGGGCGGATATTTCCCCTGCCGCTGCAGCACTTCCGGCCGGTTCACGCCCGCCGCCGCGACTCGCACCAGCACCTCGCCGGCGCCCGGCTTGGGGATCGGTCGTGCCACGGGGACAAGGACTTCGGGGCCGCCCGGCGCATCGGGGTCGATGGCCAGCATCATTTCGGCTGCGATCATTCGGTTCGTCGCTTTTTGGCCTAAGGGGAACTTCGAGGCCTTATTGACATCGACCTCCCCAGGGTCAACGTTTCGTCGCATGGACGCCGACGAAAATCTTCCGCGTCGATCCGACGATCTCGCGGTGCAGCTGGCCAGCCAGGACCTCGACCCCTTTTCGGTGGCCGAACTAGAGGCGCGGATCCTGGTGCTCGAAGCCGAGATCGTCCGATGTCGGGAAAAGATTCAACGCGCCGTTCACCATCGTGCAAGCGCTGACGCTCTATTTAAGAGATGAGCGTCAAGGCACCGGAATTCGGGCGATACGCCACGATCCTCCGGTGCGGGGCCGCAGCGCTTGATGCGGGGCCTGCCGCTCCCGACATAGGGGAAGACGGGCTCAGCACCCTTTCGGCCCGACTGGAGTTGTATCCGAATGCCTAGTTTCGCCTCCGCTCTCGAAGCCACCCTCCACAAGGCGCTCGAGGCTGCGTCCTCGCGCCGGCACGAATATGCGACGCTCGAGCATCTCCTGCTCGCGCTGATCGACGATGAACATGCGTCGAAGGTGATGGGCGCGTGCGGGGTGGACCTGGGCGAACTGAAGACCACCGTGGCGCATTATCTCGATACCGAACTGGAAGCGCTGAAGGTGGACAATGCCACCGATCCCTCCCCCACCAGCGGGTTCCAGCGCGTCGTCCAGCGCGCGATCCTCCACGTCCAGTCCTCGGGCCGCGACGAAGTGACCGGCGCCAATGTGCTGGTCGCGCTGTTCAGCGAGCGCGAGAGCTATGCAGTCTATTTCCTGCAGCAGCAGGACATGAGCCGGCTCGATGCCGTCAGCTTCATCAGCCACGGCGTCGGCAAGGGCGGCACCACGCCCACCGAGGCGAGCACCCCCAAGGGCGCTGCCGAGGAAGACAAGTCGAACAAGCAGGAGGCGAAGACGGGCAAGGGTGAGAGCGCGCTCAAGCAATTCACCGTCGATCTCAACGAGAAGGCGAAGATCGGCAAGGTCGATCCGCTGATCGGCCGTTCCGCCGAAGTCGACCGCACCGTCCAGATTCTCTGCCGGCGCAGCAAGAACAACCCGTTGTACGTGGGCGATCCCGGCGTGGGCAAGACCGCCATCGCCGAGGGCCTGGCGCGCAAGATCGTCGAGGGCGAAGTGCCCGACGTGCTGAAGGAAGCGGTGATCTACTCGCTCGACATGGGCGCGCTGCTCGCCGGCACGCGCTATCGCGGCGATTTCGAAGAACGCCTGAAGCAGGTCGTCTCGGAGCTCGAGAAGCTGCCGCACGCGGTGCTGTTCATCGACGAGATCCACACCGTGATCGGCGCCGGCGCCACCAGCGGCGGCGCGATGGATGCGTCGAACCTGCTGAAACCCGCACTGTCGGGCGGTTCGATCCGCTGCATCGGCTCGACCACCTACAAGGAATTCCGCAACCACTTCGAAAAGGACCGCGCGCTGCTCCGCCGCTTCCAGAAGATCGACGTCAACGAGCCGTCGGTCGAGGATACGGTGAAGATCCTGGCCGGCCTGCGCTCGGCGTTCGAGCAGCACCATTCGGTGAAGTACACGCCGGACGCGATCAAGTCGGCGGTCGAGCTGTCGGCGCGCTACATCAACGACCGCAAGCTGCCGGACAAGGCGATCGACGTGATCGACGAGGTCGGCGCGATGCAGATGCTGGTGGCGCCGTCCAAGCGCAAGAAGGTGATCACCCCCAAGGAAATCGAGCAGGTCATCGCGACCATGGCGCGGATCCCGGCCAAGACCGTCTCGTCCGACGACACCCGCGTGCTCGCCAATATCGAGCAGGATCTGAAGCGCGTCGTGTTCGGCCAGGACAAGGCGATCGAGGTTCTGTCCTCGGCGATCAAGCTCAGCCGTGCGGGCCTGCGCGATCCGGACAAGCCGATCGGCAACTATCTGTTCTCGGGCCCGACCGGCGTCGGCAAGACGGAGGTGGCGAAGCAGCTCGCGACGCTGCTCGGCATCCCGCTCCAGCGCTTCGACATGTCCGAGTACATGGAACGCCACTCGGTCAGCCGGCTGATCGGTGCCCCTCCGGGCTATGTCGGCTATGACCAGGGCGGCCTGCTGACCGACGCGGTCGACCAGAACCCGCATTCGGTGCTGCTGCTCGACGAAATCGAGAAGGCGCATCCGGACCTGTTCAACATCCTCTTGCAGGTGATGGACAACGGCAAGCTGACCGATCACCACGGCAAGACCGTCGACTTCCGCAACACCATCCTCATCATGACCACCAATGCCGGTGCGTCGGACATGGCGAAGGAAAGCGTGGGCTTCGGCGAACTGAGCCGCGAGGACGTGCAGGAAGAAGCGGTGAAGAACCTCTTCACGCCGGAATTCCGCAACCGCCTCGATGCGATCGTGCCGTTCGGCTATCTGCCGACCGAAGTGGTCGCCCGCGTGGTCGACAAGTTCATCCTCCAGCTCGAGCTGCAGCTCACCGATCGCGGCGTGCACATCCAGCTCGACGAAGAGGCGAAGGCCTGGATGACCAAGCGCGGCTACGACAAGCTGTACGGTGCCCGCCCGATGGGCCGCCTGATCCAGGAGAAGATCAAGCAGCCGCTCGCCGAGGAGCTGCTGTTCGGCAAGCTCGTCCATGGCGGCGAGGTGAACGTGAAGCTGAAGGACAATGCGCTGGCGTTCGAGATCACGCCGGCCGCACCGAAGAAGCCCAAAAAGGGCAAGAAGGAAGCGCCGGCGGACGTCTGAGCCTTCCCCGCTTCGGGAAACAGTATCGGCCCGGGGGAGCGATCCCCCGGGCCGATTGCGTTGTTGGGCGATTTTTCCGATCCTCCCCTGCAAGGGGAGGAATGATCGCCTCAGCGCGTCGCGCTCGCCATCAGCGCGCCCTGGTTCGCGGCGAGAATGGCGCGCTCGGCATCGCGACGCGCGTTGGCAAGCGCGTTGCGGCGGCAGTCCATCTCATCCGACGTGGGCAGGATCATGCCGGACCGCGCGTCGAACCGGCAGACCCGGTAGCTTGCGGCTACGACGCGACGGTGCAGCCGGCCGCGGCCTTCCGCGGTCAACAGCTCGGACGGCTGGTAGGCGATGCGGATGGTCTTGTCCTGACGGGTCTGGGCTTCGGCCGGAACGGTGGCGATCGTGCCAAGCATTGCGGCCATCACGATGAAACGCTTCATGATTGGTCCTCCTGGTGTGCGGTGTGTTCGCGACCATGTCGCGACCGGTCTCCGCCGGCTGACCGCGCCTCTACTCTCAATTTGGGTCACCCAAATGGAGCAAGCGTGACATTATTCCACAGGAGGTATGACACTATATTGACCGAGATGATAAGCCTGCGGCACAACGACTTTAACAGCAATAATATTACAAAGTAACCCGCGCAGACGCATTCGATCTGATTCATGGTTGTATTGGCGCATCTCGCCGAATCGACTCGGGGCGATCATGGACCGATCGCACTGCATCGCACACCGCTGGGCCACAGACGCGTGGCGACGGCCCGTCCTGCAGCGCCCGTGCGACGGGGACCGTGCCCAACGGGAGAGTCGATGGATGGGCTATACGCAGATGCGCGCCGCGGCGTGCGCAGGCGGCCCCTTCAGCGTTGCTGCCGGCCGAGTCCCTTCGCCATCACGACCGGCTTGTCGCAATGCGCATAGCGCACCACCGGCCGATAGGCATTCGCCAGCGGCTCCTCGGCCAGCGCACGCGGCACCGGTGCGGCCCTCTCGCTTTCCCGGACCTGCTGGTCGCGCGCATTCTCGCACCGGGCCTGCCGGGGAGACGTTGCAGCGGTCGCACGGGGCAGTGCGGGCAGCTTGGGCGCTTCGTCGCCGGTGATCGAAAGCAGGAACAGGAGCATCAGCACAGCCAGCCTCCCTCTCGCGCCTTCTCGAGTGCGCGCGCGGCCAGCATAGCAGCCGCCGGGCTAGCTGCCTATCGCCCGCGTTCGGCGAGCTTGCGCTCCCAGGCGAGCGCGTCGCGGACGATCTCGCCGAGGTCCGCATGCTTGGGCCGCCAGGGCAATGCCGCGAGGATCGCGCTGTTGTCCGCCACCAGCGCATCGGGATCGCCGGCGCGACGGCCTTCGAGCTTGCGCTCGATCACCATGTTGGTCACCCGGTCCACCGCGTCGAGCACCTCGAGCACCGAGAAGCCGCGGCCATAGCCGCAGTTCATCGTGTGGCTCTCCTCCGGCCGCGCGATCAGCAGGTCGAGCGCGTCGACATGCGCGGCGGCGAGATCGCTGACATGGATATAGTCGCGCACCCCGGTGCCGTCCGCCGTCGCGAAATCGGTGCCGAACACGCTGACATGGTCGCGCTTGCCCGTCGCCGCTTCCACCGCGACCTTGATCAGGTGCGTCGCCCCCGCGGTCGACTGGCCGCTGCGCCCCTTGGGGTCGGCACCGGCAACGTTGAAATAGCGCAGCGCGCAATAGTTGAGCGGATGCGCGGCGGCGACGTCCTTCAGCATGATCTCGGTCATCAGCTTGGACATGCCGTACGGATTGATCGGCTGCTTGGGCGCATCCTCCCGGATCGGCACCTGGTCGGGGATGCCATAGGTCGCCGCGGTGGACGAGAAGATGAAGTGGCGCACGCCTTCCGCCACCACGCTTTCGAGCAGCGCACGGCTGGCAACGGTGTTGTTGCGATAATATTTGAGCGGGTCGCTCACCGATTCCGGCACCACCACCGATCCGGCGAAGTGCATCACCGCGATCGCGCCATGCTCGCGGATCGCGCCGCGCACCGCCTCGGCATCGTCGATGTTCGCCACCACCAGCGTCGCGCGCGGATCCACCGCCCAGTCGAAGCCGGTCACCAGATTGTCGACCACCACCACGCGCCAGCCGGCGTCGAGCAAGGCCAGCACCGCATGGCTGCCGATATAGCCTGCCCCACCCGTCACCAGCACCGCACCGTCGCGCATCACGTCATCCTCTTTGTTCCGCTGCGGCTCCACCCTATCTTGGCGGTTCAAGCAAGGAGTTCCTGGTAATGACAATCGAAACGGCGACGCTGGCCGGGGGTTGCTTCTGGTGCACGGAAGCGGTGTTCAACGACGTGATCGGCGTGCAGGGCGTCGAAAGCGGCTATATCGGCGGCACCAAGGAAAACCCGACCTACAAGGAAGTCTGCACGGGCGACACCGGCCATGCCGAGGCGATCCGGGTGAGCTTCGACACCGATGTGGTGCGCTATGGCGAGATCCTCGACATCTTCCTCGCCACGCACGACCCGACCCAGCTCAACCGCCAGGGCAACGACATCGGCACCCAGTATCGCTCGGCGATCTTCCCGCACTCTGCAGAGCAGGAGCGCGAGGCGCTGGACGCGATCGAACGCGCCCGTCCCGATTGGCCGCAGCCGATCGTCACGTCGATCGAGCCGCTGGGCCAGTGGTGGCCGGCCGAGGACTATCACCAGGAATATTGGCAGGGCGAAGGCCAGCGGAACCCCTATTGCCTGGCGGTGATCCCGCCCAAGCTCCGCAAGCTGCGCAAGAGCTTCGCCAACCGTACGAAAGAGGGCGCAGCCGCTTAAGGCCGCGCCCTCCCACGGGGGTTTTCGAGACCGCGGCCGGCTTGCGAGGCTGGCCGCGGCTATGAAGACGCCGCGCAATGCGGGGGCAAGGCCGGCGCCATTCGGGTTCCGCACTTTTCTGTTGGATCCACCGGCCGCCGCAATCGCGACAAGTGGCGCGAACTTGGCGTGCCGACCGTCCAACAGTCACCGCGGCGCTCATCTTTGTTACGCAAGCTTCACGGCCCGACGGACCCTAGGTCTTGCTTCCGGCCTGTAAAGAGAAGATCGTATACGCGATACCCAAAATGGGAATTCGTCGGTTAATCATCCATTTTGGAGCTATATCGCTGACGACAAACGATTGGTGAATTTGCTGCCAGCCGCTTGTCCATGCGACATGAGCAACGCTATTGCTCACGTGCCGGGTGTCATTTCTCCGGGCGTCTAAATCTTGCGTGCTTCAATATGCCCGCTTCGCCCCATGTTCTCAAACAACATCCATCATGCGCGATTCGGCAAGCACCGCTTGATCCATCGTCGCCAGCGGTTCGAACGCGCCGGCGGCGTCACCCGCCGGTGCGCGGAAAGGCCGCCCGGGAAAGTCGATCGCGGATCGCCAGTCCGAGCCCGTGCGCCGGCAGCGGTGCTACCGCGATACGGGGGCGGTTGGTGGCATCCGCCCGGTGCAGCGCGTCGAACAGCTTCGCCGCCGCTTCGGTCAGATCCCCCGACGCCGAAAGCGTGTCGTCGCCGGCGACGGGGCCAAAGCCGATCAGCCACTCGCCCTCCTCGCGGCGCTCGGCGTCCAGCCGCACCGGCTTGGAGGGCGCATAATGGCTGGCAAGCTGGCCCGGGGCGGTGATGGCCCCCGGCGTCGCGCCGCTGCCATAGCCCGGCAACTGCTCGGCGGTGATCGGGCCGGGCCGCAGGATGCGCCGTTCGCCCGGCTCGACGATAGTGGACTCGATCCCCGCGCTGGTCGCGCCGTCGTCGATCACCAGCGGGATCCGCCCGGCGAGGCTCATGGCGACATGCGCCGCGCGCGTCGGGCTGATGCCGCCGCTCGCATTGGCGGAAGGCGCGGCGAGCGGCCGCCCGCTCGCACGGATCAGCCCCTGCATCGCGCGGTGATCGGGCATCCGCAGCGCCACCGTTCGCAGCCCGGCGGTGACCAGGCTCGCGATCGGCGAGCCTTCCGCCAGCGGCAGCACCATGGTCAGCGGCCCCGGCCAGAAGCGCGCCGCCAGCGCCCGGGCTTCGTCGTCGAAGCGCGCGATCGTCTCGGCCATCGCCATGTCCGCCACATGCACGATCAGCGGGTTGAACGAGGGGCGCCCCTTGGCCGCGTAAATCCCCGCCACTGCGTCCGAATCGGTCGCGTCGGCGGCGAGCCCGTAGACGGTTTCGGTGGGCACCGCGACGCATTCACGTGCGCGAATCAGCGCCGCCGCTTCACCGAGCGCGGCCTCGCCGTAGGGTAAGATGCGCGGATTTGCTGGGGTCACGCGCAAGGCGCTATAGGGAAGGCAACGAGATCACAAGAGAGAGGCCTGATGTTCACCCCCGCCACCGCCGAGCAGCGCTTCGTGCTCGACCATATCGTCCGCCTGTCCGAGATCAGCGCGGAGGCCACGCCCGACCTGGTCGATGCCGTGCTCGACGGCGCCGGCCAGTTCGCCGCGGGCGAATGGGCGCCGCTCGAGCGGCTGGGCGACACCGAGGGCGCGCGCTGGACCGAGCAGGGCGTGACGATGCCGGAAGGCTTCGCCGCCGCCTATCGCGCCTATGTCGAGGGCGGCTGGGGCACGATCGGCTCGCCCGCCGAGCATGGCGGCCAGGGTCTGCCGGTGAGCCTGTCGGTGGCGGTGCTGGAGACCCTGGGCACCGCGAACATGGGCTTCTGCCTCTGCCCGGTGCTGACCGTGGGTGCGGTCGAGGCGCTGCACCATCACGGCTCGCCCGAGCAGCAGGCGCAGTATCTGCCCAAGCTCGCGACCGGCGAATGGACCGGCACGATGAACCTCACCGAGCCGCAGGCCGGCTCGGATGTCGGTGCGGTGAAGACCAAGGCCGAAGCGGCGGGTGACGGCACATGGAAGATCAAGGGCACCAAGATCTACATCTCGTTCGGTGACCACGACCTGGCCGACAATATCGTCCATCTGGTGCTGGCCCGCACGCCCGGCGCGCCGGCGGGCACCAAGGGCCTGTCGCTGTTCCTGGTACCCAAGTACCGGCTCAAGGGCGACGGCACGCCGGGCGATTTCAACGACATCAAGGTCGTCTCGATCGAGCACAAGATGGGTCTCCATGCCTCGCCCACCTGCGTGCTGAGCTTCGGCGACAACGATGATTGCATCGGCGAGCTGATCGGCCCCGAGCTGGGCGGCATCCGCGCGATGTTCACGATGATGAACAACGCCCGGTTGAACGTCGGTCTCCAGGGCGTGCAGGTCGCCGAGCGCGCCACCCAGCGCGCGGTCGCCTATGCGCGCGAGCGGGTGCAGGGCTATCGGGGCGCCGCCCCGACCGCGATCATCGAGCATCCCGACGTCCGCCGCATGCTGCTGCGGATGAAGGCGCAGACCCAGGCGGCACGGGCGCTGGTCTATTACGCCTTCGGCCAGCTCGATCGCGGCCGCGCCGGGGATGCCGAGGCCGACAAGCGCGTCGAGCTGCTCACCCCGCTCGCCAAGGCGCACGCGACCGATCTCGGCAACGAGGTCGCGAGCCTGGGCCTGCAGGTGCATGGCGGGATGGGCTATATCGAGGAGACCGGCGCCGCCCAGCATTTCCGCGACGCGCGCATCACCCCGATCTACGAGGGCACCAACGGCATCCAGGCCGCCGACCTGGTCGGCCGCAAGCTGAGCATGGACAATGGCGCGACATTGCTCGGCCTGCTGGCGGACATGCGCGCCGACGCCGAGGATGCCGGCCTGCGCGCGCTGATCGATGCGTGCGAGGACGTCGGCCGCAACCTGCTGGGCAGCGACGCCGACGACCGGCTGGCGGCGAGCTACCCGTTCCTGACGATGCTGTCGGTCGCGGTATGCGGCTGGCTGATGGAGAAGAGCGGCCGGCTGGCCGCGCAGGGCGACCGCGAACCGGGCTTCCTCCAGATGAAGCAGGCCGCGGCGCGCTTCTATGTCGAGCAGATCGTGCCGGAAGCGCTCGGTCTGCGCGCGGCGGCGATGGCGAAGGCGGCGGTGCTGTACGCGGTGGAGGCGGAGGCCTTCGCGGCGTGATCGGTGCCGGAAACCGGCCGCGCCACGGTGGCGGCCGGTTTCCGACGCAGGATGTCAGAATTTCCGCTGCTGGTGCCCGATCGTATCGCACGACCCGCGGAAGCCGTACTCGGACAGACCCTGTACCGTGATCCGTCCGGACCGGCGGTCGATCGTCACCTTGGGCTTGTTGAGGCCGTTCAGTCGATAGGTCGCGCGGATCGTGTCGGGGCTGACGAACAGGTCGTAGAGATCCCACCAGCCGTCCTGGCCGCCCGAATGGATCGGGGGGACGAGCGAGCGCGGCAAGCGGATGCGCCCGCCGCCGTTCCACGTCTGGATCATCAGCGACGCATCGAAGACCTCGGTCTTGGAGGTCGTGTAGCTCCCATATTCATAGCGCTTGCGGTCCCGGTTCCACGTCCAGGTCGTACCGCTGGCGATGCCGTCCTTCGATCCGTCGCCAAAGCAGACCAGGCCGAGCTCGACATTGCGGCCGTCTACGACGGGGCCGTCCGCATAGCCGGGCCGATCCTCACCGCCGCCATAGGATGGCCGCCCATAGCCGGGATCGATGGGATAGCCCGGGCCCGGGCGAACCGGCGGACGCTGCGCGTAATTCGGGTTCGGGCGCAGGTTGCCCGGCTTGCGGCAATCCGGCGGCAGCGTCGGCTGGATCGACGCATATCGGCCGTCCATGGTCGAGATCGTCACGCACTGGCGGCGATCGTCGTTCCACCAATAGCTATAGGCGCGGTCGTCGCCTTTCTCGCCGCGGATGTTGACATAGCCGCGGCGCTGCAACTCCATCTCCGCCTGCCCGGCGCGCGCCCCGACCATGTCTTCCAGCCCCGTGGTCTGCGCCTGGGCATGCACCGACACGAGCGATGTGAAAATTATGGCAGCCGAAAGCATCGTTGCCCGAATACCCACCATGACAGCCTCCCTGTTGGACCGATTTGCACCGGTTCTTAAAGTCTTACGTGGCCCGAAAGGGGCTGTCCACGATCACCCGCGCCATTGCGCGACTGGCACCGATCGCCCATGCTTGTGCCCATGGACTTCATGAAGTGGCTCAACTCGCTCGACGAACTTCTCTACGAGGTGATGAGCTGGCTGCTCTTCTTTCCACTGACTCTACTCCGCTCGGTGTTCCGTCCGATGGGCATCATGGCCGAGGTCGACGCGGAAGCGGCACTTCCCGACGACCAGCGGTACAAGGCGGTGCTGAGCCCGCCACTGTTCCTTGCCTTGGCGCTGCTGCTCGCCCATGCCGTTGCCACCGCGCTGGGGCAGGTCGACACGATCATCCTCAGCCACCGCGGCCTTGCCGGTCTCGTCAACGACAATGCGAGCGCGCTGATCCTCCGCGTGATCGTGTTCGCGGCCTTCCCCCTGTTCCTGGCGGCGCGACTGGTGCGACGCAGCGGGAAAAAGCTCGACCGGGATTCGCTGCAGCAACCGTTCTACGAGCAATGCTATCCCGCCGCCGTGTTCGCGCTCGGCCTGGGCGTCGGCACCAGCCTTTCGCTCGACCATCACAGCATCGCGGCCACCGTCGGGCGCTGCATCGTCCTCGCCAGCATCGCCTATTACTGGTTCGTGGAGACGCGCTGGTTCGCGCGGGTGCTTGGCATCGGCCTGCTGCGGGCAGCAGGCAATGTCTTGCTCGGCCTGCTCGAAGGCACGACCTTCCTCATCGTCGTGGCGATTCTGTTCTCCGGATAACGGCCGGCTGCGCTCAGAGGCTGTCGAGGTCGATCCCCGCATCCTTGTCCAGCCACGTCCCCGCCTCGGGCATCGGATATTTCAGCCCCGTGGCGCAGTTGAACAGCACCGTCCGTTCCTCCGGATCGACCAGCCCGTCCCGCATCGCCTGCCGGTACGCCGCCAGCGTCGCACCGCCCTCGGGGCAGAGCAGCAGCCCGTCCTTGCGCGCGCAGTCGTCCACCGCCTGGAGGATCGCGGGATCACCCACCGCCAGCGCACGCCCGCCGGACTCGCGCACGGCACGGAGGATCAGGAAGTCGCCCACCGCCTTTGGCACGCGGATGCCAGCCGCCACGGTCGCGGCATGCTCCCAGCGCTCGGCATGCGCCTCGCCCGCCTCGAACGCACGGACGATCGGCGCGCAGCCCGAAGCCTGCACCGCGTACATCCGCGGCCGCTTCGATCCGATCCAGCCGAGCCGCTCGAGCTCGTCGAACGCCTTCCACATGCCGATCAGCCCGGTGCCGCCGCCGGTGGGGTAGAAGATCGCATCGGGCAGCTCCCAGCCGCACTGGGCGGCGAGCTCCAGCCCCATCGTCTTCTTGCCCTCGATCCGGTAGGGCTCCTTGAGCGTCGAGAAGTCGAACCAGCGCCCCTCGGCCGCCCCGCGCCCGATGATCGCGCCGCATTCGTCGATCTGGCCATTGACCCGGTAGACGCGCGCGCCCTGCGCGGCGATCTCGCGGACATTCACTTCCGGCGTCTCCTCGGGGCAGAGGATCACCGTCTCGATGCCGCAGCGCGCGGCATAGGCGGCGAGCGCCGCGCCGGCATTGCCGTTGGTCGGCATCGCGATGCGCGTGACGCCCAGCTCGCGCGCCATGCTCACCGCCATCACCAGCCCGCGCGCCTTGAACGATCCGGTCGGCAGCCGGCCTTCGTCCTTCACGATCGCGCCCGGACCGCCCGACTTGGGGATGGCGACCAGCGGCGTCTCTATCTCGCCCAGCGAGACGATATTCTCCGCCCGACGCACCGGCAGCAGCTCGCGCCACCGCCACAGATCGGTCGGCCGCGCCGCCAGCGCCTCGCGGGTCAGCGCCCCAGCCACCCCCGCAAGATCATAGCGCACCAGCAGCGGCCGCCCGACGCGCGAAAGCCCGTGCAGCTGGTCCGCCGCATAGGTCTCGCCCGTCATCGAGCATTCGAGATGGGTGACGAAGCTCGGCCGCTCGGCCCGGATATTGTCCTGCATGGCCCGCAGCCTAGCCGCTGCCGATGGCATGTCGAGCACCATCCCGCTCCCGGACAACGATCGGGCTGCGAGAAGCGCCCGCCGCCCAGGCGGCAGCATGGCTTTTTGCCGATGCACACCGCCGCCCGGAACACCCGCCTATAGTATAGCTATAGTAAACGGGGCGCCGGAAATCGGCGGAAATGAGGGAGTAACCGCGTTGACCATCGAATTCGCAGCGGCGATCGTGCGCCATCTGGGGCCTTGCCGCATCGCGGTGGAGGCACGCACGGCGCCCGGGCTGGCAGCCGAACTGGCGCTGCTCGGCTGCGATACCAAGCCTGCATCCGCCGACGTCGTGGTTACGGAATCGAATGCGCTGTCCGCCGCCCTGCTCGCCCGCCATCCGGCGGCGCGTACGCTGGTGGTGCTGCCGCGTGGGGTGCAGGCCAGCGTTCTTGACGAAGCGATGTTCGAGGCGGGCTGGCGGCTGCTGCCCGGCGCGATCAGCGTGCCGATGCTCCTGCACGTTGCGACCGGCGAGGCACCGCAGCCCAGCTTCTACGAACGCGCGCCGAACGGCTATGGCGGCCTGCTGAACGCGAGCGGCCCCGACGCCCTTGCCGCCCTCGGCCGCTGGAACCTTGCCGCGGAGCGCGTGCGGCCCGGCGACCGCGTGCTGCTATGCGGCCCGGATGCGGCCGATGGGCAGGCGCTGCTGGAAGCGCGCGCGCGCGCCCGTAACGTCGCGGTGGATGCAGCCGGGGCGTCGCTCGCCCCGCGCAGCTTCGACCTCGTCGTCGCGATGGATGCGCCCGGCGACTGGGTGGAGAATCTCGGCCGCTATGCGCAGTTGCTGAAGCTCGACGGCCGGCTGGTTGCCGGCTGGTCGGAAGACAATTCGCAGCGCCCTGCCGACTGGGCGAGCCTGCACCAGGCCCTCAGCGAAGAATATCTGATCGAAAGCCAGTTCGCGCAGGCTCCCGGGATCATCGTGCCGCAGGACGTTCCCCAGGGCGAGATCAACGGCTTCAGCTGGCGCATCGCGGTCGCGGCGAAGGGGCCGCTGGGCGGCGAGGAGTCGCGCACGAGCTTCGTGCACCCCGCCTTCGGCGCATCGCAGGCGCCGCTCGCCGCCTTTGCCGAGGGATATCACAATCCCTGGCTCTACCGCACCATGGTGCAGATGGGCGAACGGCTGGCCGATGAGGACCTGCTGGTCCGCCTCGCCGAACATGTCGCCTCGAGCGCCCGCCCCGGCTCGGCCGATCAGGGCGCGGCGCTGGCGGTGCTCGGCTACCGCGTGCTGGAGGCGCGTGCGACCGACGTCGTGCCGGTGCTGCTGGGCGCGTTCAACGACTATTGGCAGCAGGGCGGCGATTCCCCCCATGTCGTCCGCTGGCGCGTGTCGCTCGCCTTTCTCGCCGGGCGCCTGGCGGAGCTGGTCGGCGAACGCGCCATCGCCAAGCATTGGTATGCGCGGGCCGCGAGCGACGACTGGCAGCATTTCTCCACCATCCTCGCGACCAAGGCGATCGGCGCCGCCTTCTTCGTCGCGCGCATCCTGCTCGCCGAAGGGGAAGCGGATCTCGCCTGGAGCTGGTTCGAGCGCGGAGTCGAGATCACCCTGCAGGCGGCGGCACGCGAGCATCGCCAGGAACTGGGCGAGGGCGACGGGCTGCTGTCCTTTTACCTGCCGGAGCTGGCCGAGGTGATCGACATGGGCTCGCAATGCGCCAATGCCCTCGCCAATCGCCACCTTTGGGCGCGCGACCCGGGCCTGTTCTGGCGCCAGGTCGACGTCAAGCGCTTCGGCATCGCCTCGTGGACGCTCGACGTGACGAAGGAGAATGAGCGGCTGCGCAAGCAGCTCGGCCAGGGCTGAGGCGAGGCCGGCTCAGGCGCCGTCGTTGCCGGCTTCCGCGCGCTGGTCGCGGCGCGTGTCGATCGTCTCCATGGCCTCGGCCCTGGCAGGATCGAACAGCGACCCGAAAGCGAGCCCGAGCAGCAGCATCGCGGCGCCGGCCTTGCCTCGGCTGTGCCGGCGACCCTGCCGGATCACCAAGGAGATCGCCAGCAGGATCGCGGCGGCGATCGCCCATTGCAGCGGCGTGCTCAATCGGCGCGCCTGGGCCGCAGGCTGGTGAAGCTGCGGTCCCACCGGATCGCCGTGACATAGGCGAGCGGGTTCAGCCACGAGCCCTCGCCGTCATAGCTGAGCGTGCGGAACTCCGCGCGGCCCGCGATCGTCTCCAGCGGCACCGGACCGCCCAGCCCCAATTCATCCGATCCGAAGCGGCTGTCGGCAGACTGGTCGCGGTTGTCGCCCATCAGGAACACATGGCCCGCCGGTACGGTGATCGGGCCGTACTCGTCGCCGGGGCTGGCATAGCCGTTCGGCAGCACGGTATCGCCCAGATCGATCACGTCATAGCTGGCGCCGTTCGGCAGCGTCTCGCGATAGAGCGGCGGCTCGCAATAGAGCTTGCCGTCGGCTTCCTGCGTGCGGAACGCAGCGAGCGGCCCCTCGTCGCACGGCACCGCCGCGTCGACCGGGATCCTCGCACGCC
>JAPJRE010000057.1 GCA_030824725.1 Sphingomonas sp. | reverse complement strand
GTCTCGAACACCTCGGCGAAGATGTCCTTGAAGCGGCCGTCATAGGCCTTGAGGATGGTGTTCTTGGTCGACAGGTACAGAGGCCAGTTGCGGCCGAGCGCATAGTTCATCGAGGCGCGCGCGAAATCGCGGATCGACTCGTCGAGATTGTACATGCCCATCGCGACGCCGGCCTGCGGGAAATCGAACACCTCGTGCTCGAGGGTCTCGCCATTCTCGCCTTCCCACTTCATGGTCAGCTTGCCCTTGCCGGGCACCTTGAAGTCGGTCGCCTTGTACTGGTCGCCGAAGGCGTGACGGCCGACGACGATCGGCTTGGTCCAGCCCGGGATCAGGCGGGGGACGTTCGAGATCACGATCGGCTCGCGGAAGATCACGCCACCCAGGATGTTGCGGATCGTGCCGTTCGGCGACTTCCACATCTTCTTGAGGCTGAATTCCTCGACACGCTGCTCGTCCGGGGTGATCGTCGCGCACTTCACACCGACGCCGTACTGCTTGATCGCATTGGCCGAATCAATGGTGATCTGGTCGTTGGTCTCGTCGCGCTTCTGCACCGAGAGGTCGTAATACTTCAGATCGATGTCAAGGTACGGAAGGATCAGGCGCTCGCGAATCCATTCCCAGATGATCCGCGTCATTTCGTCGCCGTCGATCTCCACGACGGGCGTTGCTACCTTGATCTTCGCCATAAGCTCGCTTTCCTGAGACAGGTTGGTTCCCGGCAGCGTCTAGGGGCAAGGGGAGGGGGGATCAAGCGCTTGCGGTGGGCAAAGCCGGCGCGTTCGCAGCGCGAACCGACGCGCAGTGGCTGGCTGCGTCGCGAAGGTCCGCCGATGTGGAAAAGCACCCGCGCTGCGGCGGGATGTGCCGGCAAGCCGTGGTGACCCCGACGGATGCCGATGAATTTTCCTATATGATCGAATAAAAATAGAAATATTGTTCTCATGGCAGCTTGATACCATCAAAGTACCAATCATCATTCAAACCATTTTTGTCGGGATGAATAGGGAGGGGTTTAAAAGGTAGGGCTATAGGTCGAGCGGACAAAACTCAACTTTCCGCCGGCAAGCGCCCGAGTGGAACTGCCACTCTCAGACAGCGAAATTGAGGTGGTTGCCTTTCTGTTGGACCCGTTCCCCGATAGCTCTCGGCTACATTCATTCGTTCGTCGGCGGGTTGCCAAACGGCAGCTTCCGCGCCGAAATCTGCCGTGGAGGGGGCGGCAGCTTGCTGGGAGCAACATGGCCAGTTGCCGCCCCCCCCCCCCCCGCGGCCTTTGCCTCCGTGCCGCTCGTGCCATGGCCTGCGACGATGACATGGCCGCTCAGAGCGCACTGCAGGGTTCGCATCCGCCATCTCTCCCAAACCCCGCGCAGCACGAAATCATAGGCCGTGCCGAGAAAAATCAACCAGACGAACAGCCGCACGGGGTGACGACGAACGCATCGAACATCCGCGCCCGGTCGGTCACCGGCACGCTGTCGCCATAGCCCACCGTCGGCACGGTGATCATCGTGAAACAGACGACGTCGACGAAGCTGACCTTGCCGTCGGTGTTATCGCGCAGTCCGCCCCGATCCACCCAGTGGCCGGCAAGTGCGACCCCGATCAGCGCAAGTGCCAGCGCCATCCGCCAACCCAGCGAAACCCAGGCGGGCGTATGCCCACGATGGCGCGGAACGGGCGCTTCTCCGATCTATCGGCGAGGATCGCGTCGGACCGTCGTTCGGGGGGGTAGCGTGGCGCCGGACGTGGACGCAACCGCAGCGATGCGGTGCTTTTTCGACTGTTACGGAACATTGCTGTCGAGCAATCGCTTGGGGTCTGAACCTGTTGCCTTCGCAGGCCGAACGGCTGCGCCGCTGCCGTTCTGCGCGCTCTGGAGAGCCCATGATGTCGGACGCCCACACCATCACCCGCGCCCTTTTCAGCGGTCCGTCGCACCCGAGCTGGACCGGGCGGGTAGTGGGTGCGGTGGTGGCGTTGATCGGGCTGGTGCTGGCGATCGGCGGCGCCTGGCTGGCGGTGCTCGGCGGCTCGCTCTACTACCTCGTCACCGGCGTCGCGATGCTCGCGGCAGGGGTGTTGCTGGTACGTGGGCAAACGCTCGGCGGCTGGCTCTATCTCGCGATCGTCGTGCTCACCTTCCTCTGGGCGTGGTGGGAGGTCGGCGCCAACGCCTGGGCGCAGGTGCCGCGGATCATCGCGCCCGTCGTGGTGCTGGTGGCGGTGCTCACGGCGATGGCGACGATGAGCAGGCATCGCGATCGCTGGCGGTTCGCATTTGCCGGCGTGCTGGCCGCGGTGACGATCACCGCCGTCGATCTTGCGGTGGCCGGCAGCGGTCAGCCCCTTTGGGTGCAAGGCGCGCTGCCCGCGCCGGGCACCCAGGGCATGGCCGATCCTTCGGGCCAGCAGACCGGCGCCGACTGGCCGAGCTATGGCGGTACGGGTAGCGCCCGGCGCTATTCGCCGCTCGCGCAGATCAACGGCTCGAACGTCGGCAATCTCAAGCGTGCCTGGCGGATCCACACCGGCGACGTGCCCAGCTCGCCCAAGATCGCCAAGACCTATGGCGCCGAGAACACACCGCTGAAGATCGGCGACAGCCTTTATCTCTGCACGCCGAAGAACATCCTGATCGCGCTCAACGCTGCCACTGGCGAGCAGCGCTGGCGGTACGACCCCAATGTGCCCGACAAGGCGATTCCCTACACCGCTGCCTGCCGGGGCGTGGTCTATTATGCCGTACCCGGCATGCCGGGGAATCAGCCTTGCGCGACGCGGGTGATCGAGGGCACGCTCGATGCGCGGCTGGTCGCCGTGGATGCGCGATCCGGCCGTCCCTGCCCCGATTTCGGCAGCGGCGGGGAGGCCGACATCAAGCAGGGCATGGGCAAGGTACCATCGGGCTATGTCTCGATCAATTCGCCGCCCACGCTGGTGCGCGACGTTCTTGTCGTCGGCCATCAGGTGCTCGACGGGCAGGATCGGTGGGCGCCCTCGGGCGTGATCCAGGGCTTCGATGCACGCACCGGCAAGCTGCGTTGGGCGTGGGACATGATGCACCCGGAGTGGAACGGCTATCCGCCCGCAGGCCAGGAATGGGCGCGCGGCACGCCGAACATGTGGACCATGGCGAGTGGCGACGAGCAGCTCGGCCTCGTCTATCTGCCCATGGGGAACGCGGCGGCCGATTATTATTCCAGCCTGCGCCGCCCTCAGGAGAACCAGTTTGCCACCTCGCTGGTCGCGCTTGACGTCGCCACGGGCAAGCCGCGCTGGCGCTTCCAGGCGGTGCGCAAGGATGTGTGGGACTATGATTTCGGCGCGCAGGCGACCTTGGTCGATTACAAGGGCGTTCCGGCGATGGTGCTCCCGTCCAAGCAGGGCGACATCTACATCCTCGACCGCCGCACCGGCCGGCCGCTGACCCCGGTCGGCGAGATCAAGGCACCGCAGATCGGGGTTGAGCCGCAGCAGCGCGCCGCCACCCAGCCGGTGTCGCTCTGGCATACGCTGCGCAAGCCAGACCTGACCGAGCGCGACATGTGGGGCATGTCGCCGATCGACCAGATGGTGTGCCGCATCCAGTTTCGCGAGGCGAGTTACCAGGGCTTCTTCACGCCGCCCGAGGCCGACCGGCACTCGATCGAATACCCCGGCTATAATGGCGGCACCGATTGGGGCGGCATCGCGGTGGATCCGCAGCGCGGCGTCATTGTCGCCAACTATAACGACATGCCCAACTATGTCCGGCTGGTACCGCGCGCCGAGGCGAACAAGCGTGGATGGCAACCGCGCGACCAAGCCCGTGGCAAGATCGGCGGGGCGGAAGGGGCGGGGGATCCACAGGCGAACACCCCCTATGCGATCGACGTCAACGCCGGCTGGCAGCTGCCCTTCACCGGCATGCTTTGCAAGCAGCCCCCTTATGGCGGCATCCGCGCGATCGACATGGCGACCGGCAAGACCATCTGGGATCGCCCATTGGGCGAGGCGCGTACCAACGGCCCGTTCGGCATTCCCTCAATGCTGCCAATTACGATCGGCACGCCCAACAATGGCGGATCGGTGGTGACCGCAGGCGGGCTCATCTTCGTCGCGGCCGCCACTGACAACCTGATCCGCGCGATCGACCTGCGCACCGGCAAGACGCTGTGGAAGGACGTGCTGCCCGCCGGCGGCCAGGCGACGCCGATCACCTACGAGATCGGCGGCAGGCAGTATCTGGTGATCTACGCGGGCGGCCATCATTTCATGAAGACGCCGATCGGCGATGAAGTGGTGGCCTATGCGCTGCCGTCCTAGGGCGTTGATGGAGGCCTGTACCGCCTTCCGGGAGGTGCACCCGCGATCGTCCTTACTGCAATGGTACCAACGGGTTGCTGGGCGTATCCTAGGTCCAGCCCGACCAGAGAAGAGCGAGCCTTTCGCGAGCAACGGGCTACACGATCATTCACGGCATAGAACCGGGAAGACTCATGGCAGAGGACTCAAAGACCGAATTGCACCATTCGCTCAATCTGGCGGGCTTCCGCGCGCTGGCGACCGCCGCCGGCCTGTTGCAGCTTTGCCGGGAGCTTGAAGCAGCGAAGCTTCTATCTCCCGCTGCGATCGAGCGCGTGCGCGACTCCATGTTCAACGAGTTGATGGAGCAGGCCGCCCCTGCGCGCCGGCACGATGCGGCCTTCGCAGCGCATCTCCGGCGCAGGCTCGAAGGCCTGTTTTCGGGCGCGGAGCGGCTCGGCGACACGCCCATTTTGCCGTCCTGACGCTGCGCGCCCCAAGCGGAGGATCGTTGCGGTACCCGATTGGCGGCAGGCAGTATGGGAAGGGTGCGGCATGACAACGCGCCCCTCCGCCTCCAGCGGCGGTTCCCATCCTTCGGACGGGTGGGGATGCGCACCGTCGCCGTCAGCGGTTCACCGCATTCCGAATGGCTCGCACAGCAAGCACGATCGCTTGCGGCGCGGCCGGGCGTTTCCTGGGAAGCGGTGCATGTCGAGACGCCTGCCGCCGACCGCGATTTGCCTCGCGGGCTTCTCTGTTGCAGGCCCTTGTCGGGCTCCGGTCGCTCGACCCTTTGTTCCTTTTCCCGGTAATCGCTGTCGCTGCCCGACTGGGGCTTGACCCCGCGCTGCTCGCCGTGGCGCTCGCCGTGCTAGGCTGTAACTACTTTCTGATGCGCCCGCTCAACGTCATGATGGGCGGCGTCCTAGGGGTGGTGGCGGCTTACGAGCACGATTACCGCACGGCTGCGCGGCCGGCTGGTGCTCAGCGACCGCGGCGCGCAGGAGAATGCGCGCATCGCCGCGCTCGCTCAGAAGCTGACGCGGAACGCCGATTAGGAAACGACGCGCTTACGGTTTGCGAGCACGTCCATCGCCTGTTCGACGTGCAGGGGACGATGGACCGCCAAGTCGACGGTGCGATTTGCCACGTGGCGTCGATCCAGCCAGGTCCGGCTCGGCCCGGTCAACCAAGCCGCGCTCGACTGGGCCTTGGCGAATGGGGAGGCAGCCGGTGTCGGAAGTGCCGTGCTGGGCGCAGCGAACTGGCAGTTCCATCCATTGAAGACCTCACTTGGCATGCTCGCCGTGCTCGGCATCGCGCGCGACGACGGACAGGATCCGGTGAATACAGTGCAGAAACAGCTGTTGCACACGCTGATCGCGGAGGCTGCCTTGGCGCATGAGCGGCTGCGGCTCGAAGCGAGGATGCGCGAAGCGTCACGGGCATAAGCGAGCAGCCACGGCGCCTTCCGGCTGGTCGAAGCGTTGGGGTGCGGAAGGAGAAACAGGCATGGTGTTCGCCACGACGGCGCCTGCTCAAGAGCTGGCATGAAAGCTTTGTTGGTCCGCCTCGCCGATCAGCTCCGCCAGAGCTACTGGTTCATCCCGGCGGTGATGACGCTGGCGGCGGTACTGCTGGCCGGCGGCATGGTGTGGCTGGACGGGCAGGACGGATCTGGCTGGATGGACCGCTTTGCTTGGCTGCATGCCTCGCGACCCAGCGGCGCGCGGCAACTGCTCTCCGCGATCGGTGGCTCGATGATCACCGTCGCGGGCACCGTTTTCTCCGTGACGATCGCCGCAGTCGTCTATGCCTCGGGCGAATATGGGCCGCGACTGCTCAGCAATTTCATGCGCGATCGCGGCAACCAGATCACGCTCGGCACCTTTATTGCGACCTTCCTCTATTGCATCATCGTGCTGCGGACGGTGCGATCCCCGGAGGAGTCCGGCGCTGCCGCGTTCGTACCGAACCTCGCGGTGCTGGTGGCGTTGCTGCTTGCAGTCTGTTCCGTGGGCGTGCTGATTTTCTTCATCCACCACGTGCCGCAGCGCATCCACATCAACAGCGTGATCGAGGACATCGGCCGCCGCTTGCTGCGCGAAGTGGACCGCCGCTTCCCGAGCGTGATCGGTACCGCCGACCCCGATGCCGCCGAGACGGAAGCGAGCGATCGCCTGGAGCCGGACGGCAGCCGGCGCACGGTCGGGGCGCGGGGCACCGGCTATGTCCAGCTGATCGACGAGGACCTGCTGATGCGGACCGCTACGGAGCGCGATCTGGTGTGCCGCATCTGCTACCAGCCGGGCGATTTCGTGCACGAGGGCCGCACGCTGCTGCAACTGTGGCCGTCCGAGCGGTGCGAGGATGCGTGCGTAGCCCAACTGCAAGGCGCGTTCGCGCTCGGCGCCCAGCGTACCGCGTTGCAGGACCTGCGCTTTCTGATCGACGAACTTGTCGAGATTGCCGAGCGGGCGCTCTCGCCCGGCATTAATGATCCCTTCACTGCGGTCACTTGCATGGACTGGCTCGGGGCGGCGCTTTCGGATCTCGGTCGGAGAAAGCTGCCGGAACCGCTGCGTCGGGACGAGACCGGCGCGGTGCGGGTGATCGCGCATCCGCTCGATTTCGCGGCGCTGCTGGAGCGTTCGTTCGGCGCACTGCTGCAGCACGCGGGGACCAGCACGATCGCAGCGCTCCATTACCTGCACACGCTGGGGGAGATTGCCGCGGACTGCGACAATGCCGATCGCCGCGCGCTTCTCGTACGGTGGGTGGATCGGATCGAGTTCAAGGCGAACGATGCTCTTGCGGACCATGATGCGCGACGTGTCGTCGCGGCGGCGCGCGCGGTACGCGAAACGATCCTCGTTGGCGACGAATGACCGCTGCTGGGCGACGAACCGAGCCAGCTTGCCCTGTAATCCTGAGCTTCCCACGGTAAGCCGATTGGAAAGGAGGGCTATTTGCCACGTATTGATACTGTCGTCCGCTTCGGCGCACACGTTGCGCCGGCTATTCTGCTCGCCGCCTGCGTGCCCGCCGCCCCCTCTGCACCCGCTCTGGCACCGCCACCCGCGCCGCCGCTGCCACATTCTAGGCCAGTAGCGCCGCCTATTGTGGCCACGTCCGCGACACCGGTGCCGAGGCGATCCGATGAAGCGCCAGCGGCACTGCTCAACGCGGTGCAGGCGCTCGGGGCAGGATTTCAGGGACAGGTGGCAATTTCGGTGCGGGATGTTGAGCACGGCTGGATGGTCGCGTGGAACGGCGAGCGGCCGCAGCCGCAGCAGAGCGTCAGCAAGCTTTGGGTCGCCATCACGGTATTCGATGCGATCGACCACAAGCGGCTGTCGCTCGCTACGCCGGTGACGGTGACGCGGGCGGACCTGACCGTTTTCCACCAGCCCATCCGCGCGCTGGTCGGGCCGAACGGCTATCGCACCACAGTAGGCGCGCTGCTCGAGTGCGCGCTGACCCGTAGCGACAATACCTGCAATGACGTGCTGCTGTGGAAGGTCGGTGGTCCTACCGCCATCCGCCGCATGCTGAAGGAAAAGGGCGTAAGCGGCGTCGGGTTCGGCCCCGGCGAGCGCGAGCTTCAGGCGAAGACCGCCGGTCTGGTCTGGCGCAAGGAATGGGCGGGAGGCTGGGGCTTTCTTCAGGCGCGCGCCGCAATGCCCGTGGCAGAACGCCGCAAGGCAATCGATCGCTATCTGGCTGCGCCCTATGACGGCGCGACCGCCAACGGCATCACGCTGGGCCTGTCGCTGCTCGCCCAAGACGAGCTGCTCAGCCATGGCTCCACCGATCGACTGTTCCAAATCATGCTGGCGAGCAAGACCGGCCCCTTGCGCCTGAAGTCCGGCCTGCGCTCCGGCTGGAAGATGGCGCACAAGACCGGTACCGGGCAGGAACTCGGCAACCTCGCCACCGGCTATAATGATGTCGGCCTGCTTACCGCGCCCAACGGGCACCGCTATGCGGTGGCGGTGATGATCGCCAGCACGCGCCAGCCGATCCCTGCGCGAATGCGGCTTATGGGAGATGTCACGCGCGCGATCATCCGCACTGCCGAATAGACTTGCCTTCGCCTACGGACGGAATGCGTCTAGCATTCGCGCAACGAACAGAAATCGGGACGAGGACCACCTTGAACGACGCCATCGAAGCAACGGATCGCCATGCCCGCATCCGCGAGCGCCTGTTGCATCTGGCCCTCTACCGCTGGTGGCGCCAGTCGGTCGTGGCGCCGATCGACCACGAGGCGGTGGTCGCGCGGATCGTCGAGGACAGTGGCTGGTCGGGGCGCTTCGCCTTCATGACGATGATGTCCGCCGGCATCGCGGTGCTGGGCCTGCTGCTGTCCTCGCCGGCGGTGGTGATCGGGGCGATGCTGATCTCGCCGTTGATGAACCCGATCCTCGGCTTCGGCTTCAGCCTCGCGCTGTTCGATTTCGCCGAGCTGCGAAGGTCGCTTAAGGCGCTGGCGATCGGTGCCTTCGCCGCCGTCGCGTTCACGGCGCTGATCGTCACCATCTCCCCGCTCCAGGCGCCGACCTCGGAGATCGTGGCGCGCACCCGGCCCAACCTGTTCGACCTGGCGGTTGCGCTGTTCGCGGCGCTGGCGGGTACCTATGCGATCATTCGCGGGCGCGGCGAGACCATTGTCGGCGTGGCCATCGCCACCGCATTGATGCCGCCGCTGGCGGTCGTCGGCTATGGCATCGCCACCTGGAACGCGCCGGTGGGGATGGGTGCGCTGGCGCTGTTCGTGACCAACTTCATCACTATTGCGCTCTCGGCCACGGCGATGGCGCGCTTCTACGGCTTCGGCCACCATCTCTCGCGCCGCCAGACCTGGACCCAGACGGCGATCCTGATCCTTGTCTTCGTCGCGATGGCGATTCCGCTGGGCATCTCGCTCAATCGCATCGGTCGCGAGGCGGTGGCGGTTACGCAGGCGCGATCGCTGCTGGCGGAAAGGTTCGGCGCCAAGGCGCGGGTCACCCAGCTCGACCTCGATTTCACACGCGAGCCGCTGGTCGTACGCGCCGTGGTGATCACCCCGCAGGACGCGATGCAGAAGACCGCGACCATCCAGAAGGCGATGGCGGCGCAGCTCGGCCGCCCGGTCCGCCTCAATCTCGACCAGGTGCTGCTCGGCGCAGGCGCGGACGCGCTGGCGGCGCAGCGCGAGGAACTGCGACGGGCAGGGGAGGCGTCGAACCAGGAGACGCGGCGCGCGACCGATATCGCCCAGATGGTCGCGCTGATCGCCGGACTGAAGCCAGAAGATGTCACCATCGACCGCGACCATCACCGCGCCACCGCCGCCGCGACGCCGCTGCCGGGTGCGGGGATCGAGGCTTACCGCATGCTGGAGACGCGAGCGGCGCAGCGCGCAGGCGACTGGACGGTGGCGATCGTCCCGCCCCAGGGGCCGCTGCCGCGGATCGACTTCGCTGACAATGTCGATACGCTCGACCTGCGGGCAGCCGAGGCGGTGGCCGTGTCGATCTGGGCGGCGAAACGCTGGAACGTCGGCGCGCTCGACGTGCCGGGCTTGCCGACGGGCGCTGTGCCGGCCCGCCCGAGCCTCAGCCAGCGGCGGGCGATGGCCATTGCCGAGCGACTACGGCGTGGGGGCATCGCGGCCAGCGCCGCGCCGCCTGCCGGGCAGCGCTTTGCGCTCGTTCCGGCGGCGGTCTTGCCCTAGAAACCCTAGACGCCTCGCCGCAGCGGCCGTGCTGCCCAACGCCCAAGGAGCGATCCGTTGAACGACATCGGCCTTCCCGAACTCGGCACGTTGCTGATCGTCGCGTCGCTGGTGGCGATGATCTCTCGTCGGATCGGTCTGCCCTATACGGCTGGCTTGGTGCTGGCCGGGATCGCGCTCGCGTTCCTGCCGGTGGGCGCCAATCTGCCGCTGTCGCGCGAGCTGATCTTCAACGTGTTCCTGCCGCCGCTGATCTTCGAAGCCGCATTGCAGCTGCGTTGGCAGCGTTTCCGCGAGGAGCTGCCGCTCACCGTCGTGCTGGCATTCCTCGGCGTCGCCATCTCCGCGCTGCTGGTCACCGCGGGCATGCACTGGATGCTGGGCTGGAGCTGGCTGGGCGCGGCCTTCTTCGGCGTCCTGATCGCCGCGACCGACCCGGTATCGGTGATTGCCGCCTTCAAGGAGATGAAGGCCAAGCCGCGCCTCAGCATGGTAGTGGAATCGGAAAGCCTGCTCAACGATGGCGTCGCCGCTGTCGGCTTCGCGATCCTGATCGCGGTCGCCGAGGGTAGCGGCCTCAGCGCCAGCGGTGTCGCGACGTCGCTGCTCTGGACGGTGTTCGGCGGCGTGGCGATCGGCGGCGCGGTCGCCTTTGTCGTGCTGACCGTGGCGGGGCGGACCGAGGATCATCTCGTCGAGGTGACGCTGACCACCGTCATCGCCTGGGCGAGCTTCCTGCTCGCCGAGCATGTCCATGCCTCGGGCGTGTTCGCCGCGCTCGCTGCCGGGATCATCGTCGGCGCGATCGGGCAGCGCGGCTCGATCTCGGTTGCCGGGCGCCAGCATGTCCAGGATTTCTGGGCCTATGCCGCCTTTCTCGCCAATTCCTGCCTGTTCCTGCTGATCGGCAGTCACGAAGCGCACCAGCCGATCGCACTGGTGAGCGGCGCGCTGGTCGCGGGAATCCTGCTTACGCTGCTCGGCCGGGCGGCGGCGGTCTATTCGCTGGCGGCGCTGTTCGCGCGGACGAAGCTGCGGCTTCCGGCCACCTACCAGCACGTGCTGGTCTGGGGCGGGCTACGCGGGGCGGTGGGACTGGCACTTGCGCTGGCGGTGCCGGCGAACGTTGCCGAGCGCGGCGCCATCGTCGTGGTCACGTTCGGCGTCGTCGCCTTCTCGATCTTCGCACAGGGCCTCACCATGCCGCCGCTGCTCCGTCGCTGGAAGCTGACCGGCGCGGCGGACGCGGAGCATTGAGTTAGGGGCCGATATCGATCGCGTCGGCCTGGGTCCTGGTGTGCGAACCGTCATCAAAGCCCAAGGCTCTCGCCACCGGGCCGTTCCAGTCATACGGGTCGGTGCGCACCGTTACCCGGCCGATCTCGTCGACAAAGGCATTCTGGTAGAGCAGCCGCACCGGGATGCGGACCGCCAGCGGCACGAAGGTCTGCGCGCCGCTGGCGCTCGCCGCCTGCCAGCGATCGGCCACGCCTTCGTCCTCGGCAATGCGGTGCGCGAAGCCCAGCGCATCCTCCACCCGTACGCAGCCATGACTGAGATGCCGCTGGCTGCGCTCGAACAGGCCCGGCGCGCTGGTATCGTGAAGGTAGATCGCCTGGTCGTTGATCATGTCGAACTTGACCATCCCCAGTGCATTGTCCGGCCCCGGCTGCTGGACGATATAGCCGCCCCGGCGCACCATGTTGTGGCTGGCGAGATAGTCCGGGCCGACATGCGCCAGCTCGGTAGTCTCGATCGACTTGGGGATCGTCCAGGTCGGGTTGGCGACCAGCCGATAGATGGGGGACGACAGGAGCGGCGTTTCCCGGCCCGGCTTTCCGACGATGACCTTGCGGCTGTCGACCGGCACGCCGTCGCGATAGTAAGTGAGGCGCGCGGCGGCGATGTTGACGTCGATGCGCGTCGCCGGTGGATTGCGGGCCAGCCAGCGCAGCCGCTCGAGCGCGACGGCGAGCGCCCGCGCGCGGTCGGCGGGGCTCAGGGTCAGCACTTCGATCGTGCGCGGACCGACGACCCCGTCCTCGGCAATGCCATAGTCGCGCTGCAGCGCCCGCACCGCATCGGCGATGTCGCTGGTGTAGACACGCGACGGGGCGGGGGCAGGGGGCGAAGTCGTGCCGAAGTCCCGCAGATAGCCTTCAGCGGCGAGCTGCTTGACGATCGCCGGAACGCGATCATCGCTGTCGCCGGGGCGGATCAGGCCGTCCGCTGCGATTTGCGGGGCGGAGCCGTTGCCGAGGCGCTGCTCGTCCACCACGGCGCGATAGGCTTCGGAAAGGCGGCGATAGTCCGCGTCCTGCGGGGCGAGGCCGGCAAGCCAGGCAGGCAGGTCGCCGCGGTCGAGTGCGGTGGCAAGCCCCCCTATAATGTCGACGTCGGGGCGGGGCAGCGTATAGACGGCGTGCAGCGTCGCCGGGTCCACCACGCCCGTCGCCAGTGCACGGGCATAGTGCAGCGCGGCGCGAGTGCGTACGACATCCAGCGCCTCGGGGCTTGCGGCAGCCTCGGTAGAGGACGGGAGGGACAGCCGATCGAGCCCATGGTCGGCACGATGCGCGATCGCATCTTGGAGGGCGCGCGCGGCCGCGTCGGTCCAAACGAGGCGCCACCGTGCCCGATCATAGAATCGCTGCAGTTCGGGCTCGGTTGCGAGCGACCGGAGCGCAGCCTGCGCCAGCCCCGCGGACATGGGAACACCCCCGGTCTGGCGAACGGCAGCAGCGGCAGCGATAGGCGCAACAGGCAGGAGGAGGGAGGCTGCAACCACGCAGCGAAACCGAAGGTTTGAAACAGTCATGTCTTTGCAAACGCACCCGCGCCGCCGATCGGTCCATCGTGCCTGTGCCCCGCTTGGGCAGGCGGGTCGCGAATGACCCCGGCGATTATCAGCGCCGCCGTCTTGCTGGGCGCGCTGGTGTTGTTTGTCTCCGAGCGCGTCCGTCACGATCTGGTGGCGCTGCTGGCGTTGCTGGCCTGCGTGCTGCTCGGCCTTACACCACCGGGCGAGGCCTTTGCCGGCTTCGCCGATCCCGCCGTGATCGCGGTGGCGGCGGTGCTGGTGATCGGTCGCGCAATCGAGCTGTCTGGCGTTGCTGCCAGCGTATCGCGGGTGCTAATACCGGCGCGCGCGGGCTTCACCGTCCGGCTCGCGGTGTTGCTGGTTGTGGGCGCGTTCCTCTCCGCCTTCATGAACAACATCGCCGCGCTGGTCGTCACCATGCCGATCGCCGCGCAGGTGGCGCGCGAGGCCAAGCGACCGCCCGCGGCGACGCTGATGCCGCTCGCCTTCGCTACCATCCTGGGGGGCATGACCACGCTGATCGGGACGCCTGCCAACCTCATCCTGTCCTCGGTGCGGGCCAAGGAACTGGGAACAGGATTCGGCTTCTTCCAGATGGCCCCGGTGGGGGTGGCGGTGTCGGCCATCGGCTTGGTGTATCTCGTCCTGGTCGGCTGGCGGCTGCTGCCGGTGCGGCAGGGAATGGACCGACCGGTGCGGCCGCCCTGGCGCGTCTATGAACTGACCGCACCGGCTGCCGTGTCGCTCGCCGATCTGCTTCCGCGCCTGCGGGGGGCAGCGCTGCGGCTGCTTGCCGTCTTCCGGGAGGGGCATCGGATCCAGCCGGAAGCGGGCCTGGAGCTTGGAGACCGCCTGCTGGTGGTGTCGCGCCGCCAGCAATGGATCGCTGCGGAGGCCACCGGGCTACGGTCCGACATCGGTGAAGCGGAGGACGACAGCGTTACAGCGCGTGTCGTCGTTGCCCATGGTTCGTTCCTCATCGGCCTCAGCCATGAGGCGATCCGGATCCGCAGCAACGACACGCTTACCGTCGTCGCCGTGGGGCCGCGCGCTGCCCGGCGGCGCGCGCCGCTCGCTTCGCTCCGTATCGAGGCGGGCGATCAACTGTTCGTGCGCGGCCGCCCGGCGGATCTCGCGCGCTTCGTCGGCACTGCGCGACTGCTCGAGATCGATCGGGTCGATCGCCTGCCCGTCGCCCGGCGGCAGGCGGCCCCGATCCTGATGATTTTCATCGCGGCAATCGTCTCAATCGTGGGGTTCGGAGCGCCACCGGCGCTAGCCTTCCTGGCTGCTGCCGTCGCATTGGTCGCGACGCGGCTGATGGGAGCCGACGACGTGTACCAGGCGATCGACTGGAGCGTGATCGTGCTGCTCGCGGCGATGATACCGGTCGGCCACAGCTTCGAGACGAGCGGCGCCGCCGCCATCGCCGCCGAATGGCTGGGTGCCACGCTCGCCGGCCTACCACCCGTAGCGGTAATCGCGGCCTTGTGCGGCATGACCCTCTTGTTGTCGATCTTCCTCAACAACGTCGCGACCGCGATCATCATGGGTCCGCTCGCGATCGATGCTGCGCGGGTGCTGGGAATCGGACCGGACGCGGCGCTACTGGCGGTGCTGATCGGCACCTCTGCTGATTTCCTTACGCCCATAGGTCACCAGAACAACCTGCTCGTGATGGGCCCGGGCGGTTACCGCTTCACCGATTATGCGCGCATGGGCGCACTCCTCGTCGTGCTGGTCGTTGGGACGGCGGCGATGGTGCTCGCAGCGGCGTAACGCGATGGTGGCGCCGTCAGGTCACCTTCTTGTAGACGGTGAAGCCGAGCACGAAGAGCACCACAGCGACGAGGACGGCAATCCAGAAGAGGATCTTGGCGATGCCCTAGGCGGCACCTGCAAGTCCGCCAAAGCCCAGCACGCCGAGCACGGCCGCAATGACGGCGAAGATGATGGCCCACTTGATCATTTTCTTTCCTTTCAATTCCGCCGAGCGGCGGCGCGATTGGCGCCGACGCACCCGCGGCCGTGCCGGGGGTTGATGGCAGATGGGTTGCGCTCGATGGCTGAAGTTCCCTCGGCATCGCGTCTGGCCACGACGCGCATCGGGATCGCGCTGATGATACACGAACAATCC
>JAPJRE010000056.1 GCA_030824725.1 Sphingomonas sp. | reverse complement strand
CCGCCGGGGCGGCGGCGGCGCCGGTCAGCGCGCCCTTGTAGCGCGGCAGGTACAACGTCACCGTGGTGCCCGCATCGGGCGCGGTCTCGATCGCGATGCCGCCGCCCGACTGGCGGACGAAGCCGAAGATCTGGCTGAGCCCCAGCCCCGTCCCCTTGCCCACCGGCTTGGTGGTGAAGAACGGCTCGAACACGCGCTCCAGCACCTCCGGCGTCATGCCGCAGCCGCTGTCGCGCACCGCGACCGAGACATAGTCGCCCGCGGCGCAATGCCCGACTTCGTTCGCCGCCAGCCGCGATTCGCCGGTGGTGATCACCAGCGTGCCGCGCCCGTTCATCGCATCGCGCGCATTGACCGCGAGGTTGAGCACCGCATTTTCGAGCTGGTGGCGATCCACCCAGATCCGCCAGCCCATGCCGCGGTCCTGCGCCTCGACCCGGATCGCGTCGCCCAGCGTGCGATCGAGCAGGTCGCGCATGCCGCGGATCAGCGCGCCGGCATCCACCGCCTCCGGCGCGAGCGATTCGGAGCGCGAGAATGCGAGAAGCTGGCGGGTGAGCGCCGCCGCGCGGTGGGCGCCTTCCATCGCATTGTCGAGATGGCGCGCCGCTTCCTTGGGATCGCTCTCGATCTGGCGTCGCGCCAGTTCCACCCCGCCCAGCACCACCGCCAGCATGTTGTTGAAATCATGCGCGATGCCGCCGGTGAGCTGGCCCACCGCATCCATCTTCTGCGCCTGGCGGAGCTTGGCCTCGGCGCCTTCGCGCTCGCGGGCTTCCTCGCGCAGCTGTGCGGTGGCGGCGGCGACCGCCTCACGCAGCTGGCCCGCACGCTCGCGCTCCCAGGCGGCATCGGCATCGGCGAGCGCGCGATCGCCCTGCGCCTCGATCGCCAGCCAGCCGAAGATCACCGCGCCCAGCGCGATCACCAGGCCGAAGCCGCTGAGCACCCGCGAGGCATAGCTGCTGTTATCGACCAGCTGCGCCGCCGAGCGCGTGCGATCGCGCAGCAGCTGGCGCTCCTCATCGACGACGTCGTCGAGCAGCGCTTCCATCTGCTTGCGCGCCGGGCTTTCGCGGACCTGGTAATAGGCGCCCCAGGCATCGCCGTTGCGCTTGAAGGTGGTGTAGAGCGCGGTTGCGTCCAGCTCCTTGCCGCGTTCGGCGAAGGCGCGCTGGAGTTCGCGGACCTTGGCGAACAGCGCGGGATTGTCGCCGGTCAGCTGGCGTAGCCGCTGCAGCTGTTCGCCCGCCTTCGCCCAGTAATCGGCATATTGCTCGCCGAGATTGCGGTCGGCACTCACCACATAGCGCCCGAGCGCCGCCTCCGCCGCGGCGATGCCGCCCGACAGCTGGTTGGCGCGCAGGATCACCTCGAAGCTGTGCTGCTGGAGCGCGATGGCGCGATCCCGCTCAAGATCGCTGCGCTGCTGGATGAGGATCAGTGCGCCCAGCACCAGCACGCCTGCCACGGCCAACGCCGCCAGCAGCACCAGGCGCCAGTTCTTGGCGTGAACCGAACGCTCCAGAGACGGGATTGCTTCGCTCATCCGGGGACGACCCTAGGCGTTTGATCCCGCTCTGGAAAGCCGGTTAGGCAATCACCCCGACGGCCTGGCCGGCCGCGCGGAACATGCCCAGCACCCGCTCAATCTGCTCGGGGCGATGCTCGGCGCAGAGCGAGCAGCGCAGGAGGAAGGTGCCGGCCGGGGTCGCCGGCGGGCGCGCCATGTTGACGTAGAGGCCGTTCTCGAGAAGCGCCTGCCACATCATCACCGCCTGCTCCTGATCCTCCAGGATCACCGCGACGATGGCGCTCTCGGGCTTCTCGGTGCCGAGCTTGAAGCCCATCGCCGTCAGCGCGCCATGCAGCGCACGGGCATTCTCCCACAGCCGGGCGCGCTTCTCGTGCGCGGTCATCAGCTTGCGGATCGAGGTCGCCGCGGTCGCCACCACGCTGGGGGGCAGCGAGGCGGTGAAGATGTACGGGCGGCAGGCCAGCCGGATCGCCTCGAACTTCGGGTGGTTCGAGATGCAGAAGCCGCCGACGGTGCCGACCGACTTGGAGAAGGTGCCGACGACGAAATCGACGTCCGCTTCCAGCCCCTGGTCCTCGTACACGCCGCGGCCGTTGGGGCCGAAAAAGCCCATCGAATGCGCTTCGTCTACCAGCACCATCGCGCCGTGCTTCTTGGCGACGGCGACCATTTCCTTGAGCGGCGCGATGTCGCCGAGCATCGAATAGACGCCTTCCAGCACCACCAGCTTGCCGGCTTCGGCGGGCAGGCGGCCGAGGCGCTTGTCCAGGTCCGTCACGTCGTTGTGGCGGAAGCGGACGATCTCGGCATTGCCCTGCTTGCAGCCATCATAGATCGAGGCGTGGCTGTCGGCGTCGAGGATGATGTACTCACCCTTGCCCGCCAGCGTCGAGATCATGCCCAGATTGGCCATGTAGCCGGTGGAGAAGACGATCGCGCCCGACACGCCGTAGAAGTCGCGCAGCGCCTGCTCGACTTCCATGTGATCGCGGAAGGTGCCGTTGAGCATGCGGCTGCCGTTGGTGCCCGAACCGAACTGGTCGAGCGCGTCCTTGCCGGCCTGGATCACGTCCGGATCGAACGTCATGCCCATATAGTTGTAGGTGCCGAGCAGGATCGTGTCCTTGCCCTTGATCACCGCCTCGGTCGGCGACTTGACCTGCTCCATCACGATCGCGAACGGATCGATCACGCCGCTGTCGAGCAGCTTCTGGCGCTCGGCGATCAGGCCGTCGAACTTGCTCATCAGGTCGGTCATGCGGTTCAGCCCTTGAGCTTCTGCACGGCGTCGACCAGCTGGCCGACATTCTCGATCTCGGCCTGCATGTTCATGGTGATGACGATGTCGAACTCGTCCTCGATCGCGGCGACGAAATCCATCACCGTCAGGCTGTCCCATTCGAGATCGCCGGCGAAGGTGGTGGTTTCGGAAAGCGCGACGCCCTTCTTGTTGAAGGGTTCGATCTGCGCGGCGACGATGTCGAAGATTTCTGCACGGTCAGTCATGCGGCCGGTCCTTAGTGTGATCGGCCGCAGGTGCCAAGCGAATGCGGCGAAAGCGGGCCCGTGGCGGGGCAGTGCCCCAAAGGTCAGGCCGCCGCCGCCGCATCCTCGCTGCCGGCGGTGAGCACGCCGTGCACCCACAGATCCATCTGCCCGGCGATCTTCTGGAGCAGGCCCGGATGGAAATGGGTCACGTCCGCCATCTCGTCGAAGCTGTCGAGCAGGTCGGCCACTTCGAGCACGAAGATGCGGCCGGGATTCTCGCGCGCCACCTGCCGCCAGATCGCGTTGAAGATTCGCGCGCGCTCGGGCGAATGGTTGAGGCCCAGCCGGTATTTCTCGATCGGCGCGTCCTCGGGGGGCAGCACCACCAGCATGCGCAGGTCGTTCTCGATCAGGTGGATGCACAGCCGCAGCACGCATTTCTGGTAGACGCCGCGCTCCAGCAGGTGCCACTGCCCCGGCCAGCGGTTGTCCAGATAGTCGATGGTGGCGCCGTAGACGAGAAACGGCGGATAGTGCTGCGCCTTGTAGCTGTCGTCCTCCATCATCCGAAGCGCGAACAGCCGGGGATTGTTGTCGAAATCGATCGCCGGGCGGTACTGGCTGTAATGCGCGATGCCACCGGACTGGCAATCGAACATGATGCGGATGCCCGCGTCGCCGGCCGGCTGGCCGCCGAGTTCGGCGCGGATCGCGGCGCGTACCTCGGGCGCGTCAAAGCCATGGTCGGCGATCCAGTCCGGCGGCACGCGGCTGAAGCGTCCGGTCAGCGCGCTGAAATCGGCCTTGGGCCAGTTCACCCGGATCTTGCCCAGGGCATATTCCTCCAGCCCCATGTGCATCGCGCGGCACGAGAAGGTGAAGTGCACAAGATGCTGCTCGATGCGGTCGTACATCACGAAGCCGACCAGCCCGTAGCGGCCATATTTGTCCCAGGCGAAGATCGACCAGCTATCGTGCCGGGTGACGTTGATGATATCCAGCTCCAGCTGGGCGGGATCGACGCGCGACTGGGTGTAGTTGAGCTGGTTGGCCCGGTTGATCAGCTCGGCGATGCGGGGCACGAACTCCAGGTTGTCCATCAGGAATGGCGCGCAGGCGCACAGGCCCGAGGCGCGCAGGAAGGCCTCGTTCGATTGCCCCGCCACCGCGCTGCGATCGCGCTTCTTGGCTTCGAGGATGCGATATTCGGCGACGCGGCTGCGCGTGCCGGTCTGGATCGCGAGCAGCCCGGCGAGTTGCTCGTCGGCATCCGACGCGGTCGCGTCGAGCGTTCGGATTTCGGGCAGCGCATGGCGCACTTCGGCGAGATTGTGCGGGTTATCGTCGATGAAGAGGACGTTGGCCGCGCGCAGCTGCATGTCGGCGATGATGCCGCGGATCGCCTCGGCCTTGGGCGTGAAGGCGATGTGCGGGAAGACGAACTCCTCCCACAGTCCGAGCGCCTCCAGCCTGGCCTTGGCCGCGTCGAAATCATTTTTCGAGCAGATCGAGGAGACCACCCCGCGCGCATTGAAGGCGCGGATCATCTCGGCGCGCTGCTCGAACAGCGCCACCGCATCGCCATCGGCGAGCGTGCCCCGCCACAGCGTGTCGTCGAGGTCCCACAGGATGAGCTTGATCGGGGCGTTCCACATGCCCCCATTATAGAATGGTTAAGCCTGATGCGGCCTCAGAGCAGTCCCTTAGCCCGGTACCAGTGCGCGGTCTCGACCAGGCCCGCATCGGTCTCCACCTGCGGCGTCCAGAGATTGGCGGGCGCGCGGTTTGCCGGGTTCGCCACCCAATCCGGATGGCAAAAATAGGAAACGCGATCCGGCGTCAGCTTGGCGCGCTTGCCGCGCAGCAGCCGGTCGACGCGCGCGCCGAGCATCAGCACCGCCTTGGGCAGCGACAGCGCGAGCACCCGCCGCCCCACCGCCCGGCCGATGGCATGGGCGAATTCGGGATGGGTCCACCCCCCTGCCTGGCCGTCATCGGGGTCGATCTCGCCGGGGAAGCGATCCGCCGCGGCGAGCGCGAGCAGCAGGCGGCCGAGGTCGCTGACCTCGATCACCGAGATGCGGCCGCCCGGCGGCAGCAGCGCGAGGCCGTAGCGCGCGACGCGGAACAGCTCCAGCATCTCCAGGTCGCCCGGACCGTAGATCGCCGGCGGGCGGACGATCGTCCAATCGAGCCCGGAAGCGCGGACCAGCTTGTCGGCCTCGCCCTTGGACCAGCCATAGGCCGAAAGCTCGGGCTCGCGGCTGGCGAGCGAGGACACCTGGACGTAGCGCCGCACCCCCGCCGCGCTGGTCGCGGCAAGCATGTTGGCGGTGCCGGTGATGTTGCCGCGCGCGAATCCCTCGCGATCGGGGGCGTTGACCACGCCCGCGACATGGATCACCGCAGCGGCGCCGGTGCACAGCTCGGTCAGCGCGGTGGTTGCATCGAGATCGCCGCGAATCCAGCTCACGCCGTCGCGTGCCGGCTGGTCGCGGCGGGTGAGCGCGCGGACCTGATGGCCCGCTTCCACTGCAAGCTCGATCAGCCGCGATCCGACGAAACCGGTCCCCCCGGTGACGGCGAATACGCTCACAACAGCGCCATGTGGCTGCGGTGGACCAACGCGGCGCGGGGGGCATAGCCGAGGATCTCGGCCAGTTCCTCGCTCCGCCGCCCGACGATGCGCGAGGCATCGACATGGCCATATTCGGCGAGACCGCGGGCGAGATGCTTGCCGTCCGGCCCCACCACCACGACGAGATCGCCGCGCGCGAAACGGCCTTCCACACGGGTCGCCCCGGCCGAAAGCAGACTGCGCCCCTCCTTGAGCGCCTGTGCGGCGCCCTGATCGATATGGATCGCGCCCTTGGCGGTCAGTCCGCCGCGCAGCCAGGCCTTGCGCGCCGCAGCACCCTTCTGCCCCAGGAACAGCGTGCCGCGTCGCAGCGTCGCCAGCCGCGCCAGCGGATGCTCGACCCGGCCATCGGCAATGGCGAGGTGCGCACCTGCACTCGTCGCGATCCGCGCCGCCTCGATCTTGGAGACCATGCCGCCCGACCCCATGCCCGAGGCCGAGCCGCGATCGGCCATCGTCTCGATCCGCTCGTCGATCACGTCGACCAGCTCGATCAGTTGGGCATTGGGATGGGTGTTGGGGTTGGCGGTGTAGAGCCCGTCGACGTCCGACAGCAGCACCACGCCCTCGGCATTGGCGGCGCTCGCCACCCGGGCGGCGAGCCGGTCATTGTCGCCGAAGCGGATTTCCTCGGTCGCGACCGAATCATTCTCGTTGATCACCGGCACCACGCCGAGCCGCAGCAGCCGGTCGAGCGTCGCCGAGACGTTGAGGTAGCGGCGCCGATCCTCGAGATCGTCGAGCGTCACCAACATCTGTGCGGCGGTAATCCCCTGGTCGTGGAGCAGCTCGGCCCAGATGCTGGAGAGCGCGATCTGGCCGGTGGCCGCCGCCGCCTGCGCATCCTCCAGGCTCGCGCGTCCGCCCTTGGGCAGCTTGAGCCGCCTTGCGCCAAGCGCGATCGCGCCCGAGGAAACGATGACGAGCTGCTGCCCTTCGCGCGCCCGGACGCCGAGATCGGCCGCCAGCGCCGCCAGCCAGTCGCGGCGGATCCGCCCGTCCGGATCGACGAGCAGCGAGGACCCTACCTTCACGACCAGCCGGCCGCAGGTCGAGGGGCTGAAGCCGATCGTATCGGCATGGCGGGGGAGCGCGGGCATGGCCGCGCTCTTAGCGGTGCGGTTTGGCATCTGCCAAGCCGATCAGACGATCGATTCGCGCTGGAGGTCGCTGCAATGGCCGACGCCGGTTGCCTTGAGCCGCGCGATCACCGCGTCGCGCGTGTCGCTATCGCCGGCGCGGATCTCGCCCAGCTCGGCGGCGGTGAGCAGCACCACGGGCACCGCGCGGACGGGCGACAGCGGCATGTCCTGGAACTGTGTGTCGAAATCGGGCTCCGGGCCGCCGATCATCACGCCCAGCACGTCGTCCGCGGTGAGGAAATGCGCCGGCAGCCGCGCGGCGATCGCCGCCGAGCTGGAAACGTTGGTGAGTTCGAGCGGAATCGGGCCATGGCGCTCGAGCGGGCGGAGGATGCCCTGCTCCTCGGCGACGATCGCCGCCACCCGCCGCAGCACCTCGAGCATCCAGCCGTCGCCCGCCACCTGGGCGGGGGCGCCTTCGCCCGGCCCTTCGACGAACAACTCGATCTCGAAGCCGTTGGTGCTGGCGCTTTCGTCGAACGGGTCGGACAGGCCGTCGGTCGCGAGCAGGATCGCGTTGCCGCGATGGATCAGCCGATACGCCTCGTGCCCGCCCGGCCAGAGCGAGCCAGCAGGCGCGGAGGAAAGGATGCGGTCGCTCGCGGGCCCCAGCGCCGACCAGAATAGTCCGCGTGCCTCGGCCGAACGTTCGGCAACGCTGGCGACTCGGTATGGCTCGGGCCGGCTAACCACCTGCGCCTTTGCACCAAATAGCCCACGCAACCAGCCGAACGCACCCATCCGCGTCTCTCCCGAAAGGAATCAGACGGGAAGCGTTGCCCTAGAAATGCGTCAGAGCGGCGACCATTGAACGGGTTCTTCACCATCTCCGAAGTCTTCGTCGGCCGCCCGGTTCTCGTTCGGGCCGATCGCCTCGAGCAACTGGTCGAGCACCCAGTCGACCCCGGTGCCGGCCGCGCCGGACAGCGGAATGACTTGTGCGCCGCTCGCCTCTTCCAGCTCGGCGGAGAGCGCAGCGATCAGCTCGTCGTCGAGCGTGTCGATCTTGTTGAGCGCAATCACGACGGGCTTTTCGGACAGGCCTCCGCCATACGCCTCCAGTTCGTCGCGGACGATGCGGTAGCTGGTCGCCACGTCCTCGTCATTCGCGTCGATCAGGTGGAGCAGCACGCGGCAGCGCTCGATATGGCCGAGGAAACGGTCGCCGATGCCGGCGCCGTCCGCCGCGCCTTCGATCAGGCCCGGAATGTCGGCGATCACGAATTCGCGCTGCTTGTGGCGCACCACGCCCAGCTGGGGCCGCGTGGTCGTGAAGGCATATTCGCCCACCTTGGCCTGCGCGTTGGTCACCGCGTTGATGAAGGTCGACTTGCCGGCATTGGGCAAGCCCACCAGCCCCGCATCGGCGAGCAGCTTGAGCCGCAGCCAGACCCAGGCCTCTTCGCTCGGCCAGCCGGTGCCATGCTGGCGGGGCGCGCGGTTGGTCGAGGTCTTGTAGCTGGCATTTCCACGGCCGCCGTCGCCGCCGCGCAGGAACACCTCGCGCTGGCCTTCCTTGGTGAGGTCGAGCAGCAGCGTGCGCTCGTCATCGTCGGCGAGGATCTGGGTGCCGATCGGCACCTTGATCACCAGGTCGTCGCCGCCCGGGCCGGTGCGGTTCGAGCCCGAGCCGCCGCCGCCGCGCGGCGCCCGGAAATGCTGGGTGTAGCGGAAGTCGATCAGCGTATTGAGGCCGGCGACCGCCTCGAAGATGATGTCGCCGCCCTTGCCGCCGTTGCCGCCATCGGGACCACCATATTCGATGAACTTCTCGCGACGGAAGCTCACGGCACCGGGTCCGCCGGTACCCGAGCGGACGAAAATCTTGGCTTGATCGAGGAAATGCATCGCGGGCCCATATACGTTCGGCGCAATTTCGTCACCCCCGGTAGGCTCTTTGCCGAACTTGCCGGTGCCGGAATGACACTTTCCGGGTGGCATCGGCGTTCAGCACGGCTATACGCGACCGGATCGTTTCCGCCCATTTGCCGTTACGTGGGCGTACGGATCCAAGCTCGAAGGACGTTCAGCGAACAGCATGAATTCGATCGATCGCTACATGGCGCGGCTGATCGCGGTGCCGCTGATCTCCACCCTGATCATTTCCGCGATGCTGCTCGTGCTCGATCGCATGCTGCGGCTGTTCGAGTTCGTCGCGACCGAGGGCGGTCCGGTGAGCGTGGTGTGGCGCATGCTCGCCAACCTGCTGCCCGAATATCTGGGCCTCGGCATCCCGATCGGGCTGATGCTGGGCGTGCTGCTCGCCTTCCGCCGGCTCGCCACCTCGTCCGAGCTCGACGTGCTGCGCGCGGTCGGCGTCAGCTACACCCGCCTGCTGCGCGTGCCCTATATGTACGCGATCGTGCTGGCTGCGGTGAACTTCGCGATCGTCGGCTTCGTCCAGCCCACCTCGCGCTACAATTACGAGCAGCTCCGCTTCGAGCTGCGCTCGGGCGCGCTGGGCGCGTCGATCAAGGTCGGCGAGTTCACCAGCTTCGGCTCGAAGATGACGCTGCGGATCGAATCGAGCCAGGACGAGGGCCGCGACCTGCGCGGCATCTTCGTCGAGATGACCAACAAGGACGGCACCCCACTCGCGGTAACCGCACAGAAGGGCCAGTTCCTCCGCTCGGACGATCCCGACACGATCATCTTTCGCCTGACCAACGGCACGCTCGTCCATTACGACAAGAGCTCGCCGGTGCCGCGGGTGCTGACCTTCACCACCCACAATCTGCCGATTCCGCTCCCCAAATATGAGCAGTTCCGCAAGCGCGGCGACAGCAATATCGAGCGCACCCTGCCCGAGCTGGCGGTGATCGGCCGCAACCGCTCGGCCCCCGAGATCGACCGCGAGACCAGCCGCTCGGCCTTCCACTATCGCATGGCGGAAGTGACGACGATGTTCCTGCTGCCGATGCTGGCGGTGGCGCTGGCGATCCCGCCGAAGCGCTCCACCTCGATGCTCGGCGTGTTCCTGTCGATCCTGATGATCGTGACCTATCACAAGATCAACGAATATGCGCAGGGCGTGGGCAGCCTGGGGCTGATCGATCCGATCATCGCGCTTTGGGTGCCGTTCTCGATCTTCGCGGGGCTGACCTTCTGGATGTACTATACCGTTGCCTATGTGCCCGGCGGGCAGCCGATCGGCGCGCTGGAACGCGTCTTCGCCAAGACCGCCACGCTGATCGGCCGGCTGCTGCCGGGGGCCAAGCGACGGCGCCGCAAGGCGGAGGCCGCACGATGAGTTTCGGCGTGCTGTTCCCCTCGCCGACCATCGCGCTGTACATGGCGCGGCTGTTCGTGTTCCGCACCTTCGCGCTGCTGGGCGCGCTGGTGCTGGTGCTGACCTCGCTGGACCTGCTGACCGAAAGCGCTTCGATCCTGGCGCATCCGGGCAACGGCAATGCCGAGATCCTGCGCTATGTCACGCTGCGGGTGCCGCAGATCATCTCCACCTTCCTGCCCTATTCGGTGCTTGGCGGCGCGATCTTCACGCTCGCCCAGCTCAACCAGAACAGCGAGATCATCGCGCTCAAGTCCGGCGGGCTCTCGGCCCACCAGGTGCTGGCGCCGCTGATGCTCTCCGGCCTGGTCGTCGCCGGACTCTCCTTCGCGTTCAACGACCGCATCGTCAGCCGCGCCACCTCGACGCTGGAACAGTGGAAGAAGGTGGAGTTCGCGCCCCTGCCCGTCGATCGCGGCGACCGTGCCAATGTGTGGGTGCAGGCGAGCGGCGACCTGATCCACGTTCAGCAGATCAAGGGCAAGGGCGACGCCGCCCAGCTCTACGACATCACCGTCTACCAGCGCACCAACGGCTCGCTCGCCTCGATCCTTACCGCCAAGCACGGCGTGCGCGCCGGCGACGGCTGGCGCGTCGACGGCGTCAAGCGGTTCGACGTGGCGAGCGGCGCGCTGACTCCGGTCGGCGCAACGCTGATCGGCAAGGGCGTGCGGCCGGACCAGTTCACCCTCGCCCATGTCGACCCCGATTCGAGCTCGTTCAGCGAGCTGCGCATGGCGATCGGCGAGCTGAAGGCGGCGGGGCGCCCGACCAAGGCACTGGAAGGATCGCTGTGGCACAAGCTTTCCGGCCCGCTCTCGGCGCTGCTGATGCCGCTGCTCGGGGGCGTTTCGGCCTTTGGCCTGGCGCGATCGGGCAAGCTGTTCGTCCGCGTGGTGATCGGCATGGCGCTCGGCTTCCTCTATTTCGTTGCCGACAATTTCGCGCTGGCGATGGGCAATCTCGGCGCCTACCCGCCCTTCCTCGCCGCCTGGGCGCCGTTCCTGCTGTTCCTGATGATCGGTGAGGCGGTGCTGCTGCGGACCGAGGAATAGAAGCACGCTTTGCTGGCGACTAGGGCCATGTTGCTGCGCCACGGGTTTGCGGCTCCCTCTCGGTCACGCGTGGCGCGCTGATGACGTGGAGGACGCCACGATGGGCGATGCTGCCGGCTATCGTGGTCGTGGTTGCCCTTGCGGTGATCCTGGCCCGCCAATGGATCGCCGGACCCGCGCTGATTGCCAGCGCGGTACGGGAAGGCATTCCCGGTTTTACCTGCGACGCGATGCTGGTCCGCCATGTGCGCGGTTCCCGTGCATGGCGCCACCACCAGATGAGCGCCGCCCTGATCCTATCGCCCGCCTGTGAGACTGATCTACGACAGCGCATTCGGCGCGACCCGCGCTTTCATTTCACGGGCTGCAGCGGCGGCGAGCAATGCTGGACGCGCCGAGACGCCGGTGCGACCTACCGATTCAACTTACGGCAAACCCACGTCGCATTCGATTTCGAGCGGCGCTGATCCGCAGCCGTTCGCGCAATTTCTTCCCGAGGAGCGGACTCAGCCGCCTACTTCCCCGGACGCGACTTGGCCCAGTCGAGTGCGCCCTGCAGCGTCGTCACCCACAGCTCGCTGCGATGCTGCGCCAGCCAGGCAACGAACTTGCGGTGCTCGGCATCCGGCACCGCCAGATAATCGCCGCCGACGCCGTGAAACAGCAGCACCGCCCAGCCGCCGCCCTGTTCGGCCTCGCGGACATAGGCGATCATCGCCTCCGCCGTCGCCCCCTCGCCGAAGCCGCGCGACGGCACATGCATCGGGTCCGCCCTGGCAACGTTCGCGCGCGCATCGGCCGGCGTGTCGACCACGCCGCGGACATAGGTGACGAGCCCCGCCTTGCGCAGATCCTCCAGATAATCGGTGCCGCCCGCCAGGCTCTGCCCGCAGGGCGTCGCCATGCCGTGCCGCTCCTTGCCGTCGAGCGCGCGGAGCAGGACGTTCTGCTGGGCGATTTCGCGCAGCATGCTCGCCGGGGTATAGGCTTCGCTCACGAAGTGCGGATCGGCCGGATAGCTGGCGCGCGAGCAGGGATGGAAGATGGTGTGGTTGGCGAGTTCATGGCCGCTCGTGGCGACCCGCCGCCACCGCTCGACATCACCTTCGTTGACGTTAGCGAGGAAGAAGCTGGCCTTGAACCCGGCGGCATCCAGCACGGGCACGGCGTGATCGAGCTGCGACGCCAGGGCGTCGTCATAGGTGAGCACCACCGCCGCCTTGGCGCCGTTCGGCCAGCGCGTCTGCGCCGCTGCCGGCACCGCCATCCACGCACAAAGCACCGCCGCTGCGAAAAGCCGTCGCATCACCCTCTCCTCCGATCCTGCCGCCAGCCTAGCTGCGGCCCGGAGGTGCGCAAGGGCGTGCGCCCAAAAAGAAAAGGGCCGGCGCACCGCCCGGTGCCCGGCCCCTTGCCTGTCGCTCACGCCGATCAGCGCTGGCGCATCGTGCCCTGTGCCAGCTTCACCACCAGCCCCGAGAGCGTCGGGTAATTGGCCTGGTGATAGACCGAGCTCGGGTCCAGCGCCGCGACGATACGGCGATGCGCCTCGCCCAGCGCATGGTACGGCACCGCCGGCAGCAGGTGGTGCAGCGCGTGGTAGCGCAGGCCCACCGGCGCCCATAGATAGGGCAGGAAGCCCGGCTCCGGCACGTTGACGCTGTCGAGATACTGCGCGGTCACGGTCAGCGGCTCGCCCTCATTCTCCCACAGATGCGCAACCAGCGTGCGGACCTGGTTGATCACCGCGGACGCCGCGACGATCGCGATGTAGGCGAAGAAGGCACGCAGCGGCAGGATGCCCGCCACCGTGATGCCGATCAGCGTGATCGCAAACAGGCTGGCGCCCAGTTCCTGCCAGAACCACTGGCGGCGGAATTCGCCCTCGGGCGCCCGGCGCTCGAACTTCGGGTTGATCTGCAGCCCCGAATAGCGCGCGACGACTAGGCGGCGCAGCTTCGGGAACAGCAGCGACAGTGGCGCCAGCACCGCGAAGCGGAGCAGCAGGCCGACCGGCATCAGCACCGAGACCAGCAGGAACAGCGGCAGCGTCCACGGCTTCATCAGCGCGAGCGGCAGATATTCGGGATCCTGATTGGTGCCGTAGCGGGTGCGGGCATGGTGGATCGTGTGGATGCCTTCGTACATGAACGAGGGCAGCAGCAGCGGCACGCCGACGAACGCGTTCCACGCGGTGCGGAAGCCCGGCAGCAGCGAATGCTTGAGATGGGTGATCTCGTGGATGAACAGCTCGGCGCGGTACAGCGCGAGCACCGCGACGATGCCGCCGATCACCGCCACCCAGGGCGAGGCCGCGAACATCGCGGTCGCCATGCCGGCATAGCCGATCGCCGCCGAAAGGAAGCAGTCGGTCCAGTACATCGCCTTGTTCGGCGTATGGAGATCGCGGGTCAGCTCCGCGGCGGCACGCAGCATCGCACGGTCGTCGGGAACGCCCGACAGCCGGATGCGCGCGATCGTCGCCGAGATTTCGGCGTCCGGTGCGTCCGGATGATCGAAGGCTAGCGATTGGGTCATGGGTAGTGCCATTGGCCTTAGATAGTGGCTACAAGGTGGCATTACAGGGCGCCCATGGGGCCGTTTCGCCGCACTGCATGCCTGCGCTTGACAGGCGCTCTCGGACGCAAGACTGCATTGCGCCGTATCAAGAATTTCTGAGGACTCCGCGTGGCTAGTGCCGATCTCAAGGTCCGGCCCGTTTCGGGCAAGGCCGATACCAAGGCGTTCATCGAACTCGCCTACCGCCTGAACGGCGACGATCCCAACTGGGTCGCGCCGCTGCGCGACGAAGTGGCCGGCACGATCAGCCCGAAGAAGAATGGCTGGTTCAGCCATGCCGAGGGGCAATTGTTCCTCGCCGAGCGCGAGGGCAAGGTGGTCGGCCGCATCTCGGCGCATATCGACACGCTGGCACTGCAGATGCCGCCGGAGCAGGGCTTCGGCCCCGGCACCGGCTTCTGGGGCCTGTTCGAGGCAGAGGACGCCGAGGTCGCCGCCGCGGTGATCGCGCAGGCCGAGAACTGGCTGCGCGCCAAGGGCATGACCAAGGCGCTGGGCCCGGTGAGCCTGTCGATCTGGGAAGAACCCGGCCTGCTGGTGAAGGGCCATGACCATCCGCCGACGGTGTTGATGGGCCACCATCCGGCGCGCTACCAGGGCTGGATCGAGGCGCAGGGCTATGGCCCGGCCAAGAAGCTGGTCACCTACGAGCTGGACATCAGCAAGGAATTCCCGCCGATCGTGCAGCGCATCGTCGCCGCCGGCGAGAAGAACACCCGCATCCGCATCCGCCAGGTCAACAAGGCCAAGTTCGCCGAGGAAGCCGCGATCATCCTCGCCATCCTCAACGATGCCTGGGGGGACAATTGGGGCTTCGTGCCGCTCACCCAGCCCGAGGTGGACGATGTCGGCAAGAAGCTGAAGCCTTTGGTGTTCAACGACCTGATCCGCATCGCCGAATATGACGGCGAACCCGTCGCGTTCATGGTCACCCTGCCCGACCTCAACGAGCCGCTGAAGCCGCTCAAAGGTTCGCTGCTGCCGTTCGGCTGGGCGAAGCTGCTGCTGTGGCTGCGTCGCCCCAAGGCGCGGACGATGCGGGTGCCGCTGATGGGGGTGGTGAAGCGGCTGCAGAGCTCGCGCATGGCGAGCCAGCTGGCCTTCATGATGATCGAATATATCCGCCGCGCCGCCGTTGCCAATTATGGCGCGAGCCGCGGCGAGATCGGCTGGATCCTCGACGACAATCAGGGGATGATCGCCATCGCCGATGCAATCGAAAGCAAGATCAACCGCGAGTATCTGGTCTACCAGAAGGCGCTTTGACCAGGCGTGCGGC
>JAPJRE010000055.1:12778-15060 GCA_030824725.1 Sphingomonas sp. | reverse complement strand
ATCTTCGCGGCAGCCAGGAGGCACCGCGCATCGCCCGCCTCGCCGACGGCGGGTTCGTCGCGATCTGGCAGTCCCAGGGCCAGGACGGCAGCGGCTGGGGCGTCTATGGCCAGCGTTTCGCCGTCGACGGCTGGCCGGTCGGCGGCGAGTTCGCGGTAAACGTCACGACGACGAGCGACCAGTACGAAGCCGATGTCGCGGCGCTGGGCAGCGGCTTCGTCGTCACCTGGCGCGATGCCAATGGCGACGGCTCCTATAGCGGCATCAAGGCGCAGCGCTTCGATGCCGTGGGGGCGAAGCTCGGCGGCGAAGCACAGGTCAACACCAGCACCTATTACGAGCAGTATCAGCCGGTGGTGGCGGCCAGCGCCGGCGGCTATGTCGTGGCCTGGACGACAAGCGACGGTTCGATCGACGGCAGCGGTGCGGCGATCCGCTATCAGCGCTTCGATACGAACGGGAACAAGGTCGGCACCGAGCGGACCGCCAATGTCTCGGTGTCGAGCGATCAGGCGTCTCCGGTGATCGCCATGCGCGCGGACGGCAGCTTCGTGCTGGGCTGGACCTCCTACGCCACCGGCCAGGCGCGTGCGGTGATCCGGCGCTTCGGCGCGGACGGCGTCGCGATCGGCGGCGAAATCGCGGTGTCGTCGGCGGCCGGCAAGCTGGACAGCCTCACCTTTCTTTCCGATGGGCGGCTCGTCGCCGGCTATGAGGATTGGAGCGGCCGCGACGGCAGCGGCTACGGTGCCTATGCCCGGCTGTTCGCGGCCGACTTCACGTCCGGCGCCGACATCCTGCTCGCGCCGCCCGGGGCCGCAAGCGCAGGCTCGCAACATTCCGTGACCATCGCCGCCGGCGCCGAAGGCGGCTTCGTGGCGGGTTGGTACGACAGCGGGTACAATGCCGCTACCGGCAGCTATTACAACGTTTTCGCCCGCGCCTTCGACGCAGCCGGCACCGCGCAGGGAGACCAGCAGCAGGTCGCGCCGGGCGCCTATTATTACGACAACGAATTTGCCCCGCGCCTGGCGGCGCTGCCGAACGGCCGCTTTGCTTATGTCTTCGCCGCCGACAATGCCGATCCGGCACTCGCGAACGACGGCCGGACGCGGGGGATCCAGCTCCGCCTGTTCGGGCCCGACGGCAGCGCCGCACTGGCCGTGCCGATCGGTCTTGCCGGGTTCCAGCGGCAGGTGACGGTGCTCGAAAATGCCGCCAATGCCGGCCTCACGTCACTGCAGACCCTCTATTCGCTCACCGATCTGGACGGTAGCGGCTTTGCCGGCGGCAATGTCACGGTGGCGCCGCTCGCCAATTGGAGCGGCGACGATCAGTTGGGGGTGCGCTCCACCGGCAATGCGATCGGCGAGATCGGCGTCGCGGGCAACGTCGTCCGCTATGGCGGCATGGCGATCGGGACGATCACGTCGGACGGTGCGGGCGGACGCCCGCTCACCGTGGCGCTCAACGCCGCGGCGACGAAGGTCGGTGTCGAGGCGCTGCTCCAGGCGATCGGCTATCGGCTGACCAGCGACAGCCCCGGCAGCGCGGTGCGCTCGCTGTCGATCAGCGTCACCGGGGCCGGCGGGCAGACCAGCGGTGGGCAGTTGCTCGAACTCACCGTGACGCCGGAAGCGGACGGCTTCGTCGCCGCGACGCCGGTGGCGCCGGTGAACAGCTATCGCGTCAGCACGCAGGATGCGCCGGCGGTCGCCGTGCTGGCCGATGGTGGGCATGTCGTCGTCTGGGTGTCGAGCGGTCAGGATGGCAGTGGCACGGGCGTCTACGCCCAGCGCTTTACGGCAGCCGGAATTGCTGCCGGCCCCGAGTTCCGGGTCAATGACGCCGTCTCCAGCAGCCAGCAGGATGCGGAGGTGCTGGGGCTCGCCGACGGCGGCTTCGTCGTCGCCTATACCGATCAGGGCGGCGTGGACGGCTCCGGGCAGGGCGTAGTGGTGCGGCGCTACGCTGCAGATGGCACTGCATCCGCCGAAGTCGCGATCACCGGGGCCGGCGAGCAATTCCAGCCGCAATTGGTCGCGCTTCCGCAGGACGGCTATGCGGTGGCCTATTTCGCGCCGGAGGCGGGCAATTCATTTGGTGCCGTCTATCTGCGCCGCTTCAATGCCGATGGCTCGGCGCGCGACGGCGGCACCGCGCGGCGAATCGGCGGCACCGGAAGTTATTATTACTACGGCGGCAACCTGGGGCTTGCCAGTGCAGGCGACGGTAGCATGGTCGCCGTGTGGCGTGCGGAGGGAGATGACGGGTCGGGATAT
>JAPJRE010000055.1:0-12678 GCA_030824725.1 Sphingomonas sp. | reverse complement strand
GGATATCGCATTTCTGAAGGATGGTCGGTTCGTCGTAACCTGGCAGGATGATACCGGATCGCGCGTGATGGCGCGGCTGTATGGCGCAGATGGTACGGCGCTCGGTGGCGAATTCCAGGTCAGCGAAAACAGCGGTTCGGGCTATTATTATTACGGAACCACAAATCCACGTGCCGTGGCACTTGCAGATGGCGGCTTCGCAATCGCCTATGCGTTCGGCTCGGGCGATGTCGTTTGGCGCCAGTATGATGCGACCGGAACGGCGGTGGATTCGCCGCGCGTGCTGGATGGTGCAGTCGGCTCCGGGAACGGGCAATATGCGCCCGCGCTCGCCGCAAGCGCCGATGGCGGCTTTCTGCTCGCCTATGCCTATGACACCAGTGACGGTCAGGCGCGCGACATCGGCGTCGTCAAGGTGGCCAACCCCGCGCAGCTTCCATCACCCGCGCAGGCAAACCCCGTAATCACCGGGCTGGCGACCAGCGTCACCTTTGCCGAGAACAGCGTCAATGCCGCACCTGCGCGGATCGACTCCATCGTCTCCCTCGGCGATTCGGACTCCGCCGATTTCAACGGCGGCAGGCTGGTGCTCAGCTATGTTCAGGGCGGCGGCGCCGAGGATCGGCTCGGCATCTTCAACGAAGGCACCGGCGCCGGCCAGATCGGGGTGAGCGGCGCCACCCTGCTCTGGGGCGGCACGGCGATCGGCACGATCAGCGGCGGAACCGGCGGCGCGGCGCTGGAAGTGCGCTTCACCAGCGCGCTTGCCACCCGCGAGGCGGTGGACCGGCTGCTCGACCTGCTCACCTATGCCAACGGCTCCAGCACCCCCACCGCCGGCCGGACGCTGTCGCTGATCGTCTCGGATGGCGATGGCGGACAGTCGGCGGCGCAGCTGGTGCAGATCAACGTCACGCCCGAGCTGGACGGCGTCACGCAGCGGACCAAGCCGGAACAGGTCAACAGCTATGATCCCGGCCATATGAACGGCCAGGTCCGCAGCTTCGCGCTCGGCGATGGCGGCTATGTCACGCTGTTCACCGATACGAGTGGCCACGACGGGTGGGGCTATGGCGTGTTCGCGCAGCGCTTCGACGCACAGGGGCGTGCCGTCGGCACCGAGTTCCGCGTAAGCGCCACGACCAATTCCGACCAGTACGCGCCCGCGGGGACCGCGCTGGCCGACGGACGGTTCGTCCTCGTTTGGCAGGATGACGACGGCAGCGACGGTTCGGGCTCATCCATCAAGGGGCGGATCTTTGCCGCCGACGGCACCGCCGGTGCCGAGTTCCGGGTGAACGCCGCGACCAGCGGCTATCAGAGGCTGCCGGACGTCGTCGCGCTCGCCAACGGCGGGTTCGCGGTTACGTTCACCTCGCCGCTGCCCGGCGGCAATGGCAACGAGATCGCACTTCGGCGATACGCTGCCAATGGAGTCGCCCTCGACGCGGCCGACCAGCATGTTAACACGACGGTCGGTTACGATCAGGTAAATAGCGCGATCGCGCGCGCCGCCGATGGCAGCTTCATGGTGACCTGGGGCGGTTACAGCGCCGCCAACAGCTACGACGTCTTCGCGCAGCGCTATACGTCCGCCGGCGTCAAGCTGGGCGGCGAGATCGCGGTCAACCAGCAACTCGTCAACGCGCAGGAGTTCCCCAAGGCGGTCTATCTCGACGACGGCAGCTTCGTCATCGCCTGGATCGACCAGGGGAACAGCGTGCGGCTCCGCCGCTTCGCGGCCGACGGCACTCCGATGGGCGGCGATCAGACGGTGCGGGGCTATGACGGCTATGGCGTAGCCGATCTGTCGCTCGTCTCGGTGCCCGGCGGCGGCTATCTGGTCGGCTATACCGACAATCGGCTGAGTCGCGCGGTGTTCCGGCAGTTCGATGCGAACGGGAACGCGGTCGATGCTGCGCGGCAGCTCGACGGTTATGGGGATGCTAGCGTCTACAGCAGTTCGAGTGGCGTGGGGCTGGTGCGGCTGGCCGATGGCACGATCGTCGCCAGCTACAATGGCAGCGGTCCAGCGGACCAGTATGGGGTATTCCAGACGCTGTTCAACGGCGCGCCGATCCCCCGCACCGGCCCGGTGATCGGCGAGTTCGACTCGCGCGCCGATCTGCTGCTGTCGAGCGTCCAGGGCAGCGGCGCGCGGCTCGACACCACGGTGTCGGTGACGTTCAGCGGCGCGCTGGACGGCGGCCGGCTGCTCGTCTCCAGCCTCTATGGTGCGGGGGCCAATGATCGGTTCGGCCTTGCCTCCCCGGCGGTGAGCATCGTCGGCAGCGTGGTGAAGGTCGAGGATGTCGCGGTCGGCACGGTGGTGGGCGACGGTACCGGCGGCAAGCGGCTGGAAATCGCGTTCAACGCCGATGCGACGGCCGATCGAGTGCGGCGGGTGGTGGAGGCGATCACCTTCGCCGCCCCGGACGCGGCCGAGGGCCACACGCGCGGGGTATCGGTGCGGCTGTTCGATGCCGCCGGCAACACCCAGGCGCCGCCGCTCGACCAGCTCTTCACGATCCGCAGCAGCGTCTCGGCGGCTTCGCTCGATTTCGGCTTGGCGACGAACCGGACGATCGACGAGGCTGATCTGGCCGCCGGCCCGGTGGTGCTCGATGGCGCGGTCAGCCTGGCGCATGGCAGCGGTGGCGGCTGGAACAACGGCACGCTCACGCTCTCCTACCCCTATGTATCCGCAAGCGACGTGCGAGGCAGCGAATCGCTGGTGATCGCCGGCACTGGCGGCATTGCCCGCAGCGGCAACACGGTCAGCTATAACGGCACGACGATCGGCTCGGTCACCTCGAGCGGGCTGGCCGGGTCGCCGCTGACCATCAAGTTCGGCGCGCTTGCGACCGACGATGCCGTGAAGGCCCTGCTTGAATCGCTTGCGATCAACGATGTGTCCGGGTCGGTCACCCCCAGCCGCGTGCTGCAGGTGCAGCTGAGCGATGCCGGTGGGCGCAGCCAGGCGCGCAACATCCAGGTCGATGTGACGCCGCGCTGGACGACACCGGCACAGCTCGGCACAGAGCACCGCATCCATGACGATCGCGCCGGCACCCAGCTCGCGCCGCGCAGCGCCGTGCTGGCGGGCGGCGGCTATGTCACGACTTGGCTGAGCACCGCCGCTGACGGCACCAACGTCCTGCTCGCGCAGCGCTTCGCCGCCGATGGCAGCCCGACCGGCGCGGAAACCCGGGTTGCCGATGCGTTCACCGGCGGCAACAACGATCCGCGCGTGACGGCGCTGGCCGATGGCGGCTATCTGGTCGCGTGGAGCACCTATGGCAGCACCGACGGCTATGGCGACGTCTATGCCCGCCGGTTCGATGCGAACGGCACCCCCGTGGGCGCCGCGTTTGCGGTCGCCACCAACAGCTATTGGCAATATGCCCCGGTGCCGATCGGCCTCGCCGGCGGCGGCTTTGTGATCGCGTGGTGGGATCAGGACTATACCCGCAACAACGCCCCCGATATCCGCGCGACGCGCTATGATGCGAGCGGCAAGGCCGTGCAGACCGGCTTCACGATCAACAGCAATGCGCAGGGTTCGCAGACGACGCCGGACGGCATTGCGCTGGCAAGTGGCGGCTTCGCGATGGTCTGGCAGGGGCCGAACGCGGCGCAGACCAACTATGGTGTCTGGCTGCGCCTGTTCACCGCCACCGGCACCGCAGCGGCCGCCGATGTGCGCGTCAACAGCGGCACGATGACCTATGCCGAAAGCCAGACCCCGTCGCTGACGCAGCTCGACGACGGCTCGATCGCGGTGGTATTCCTTCGCCAAGGCGAGCTGTGGGGACGGGTGTTTTCGAGCACAGGCGCGGCACAGACGGACGAGTTTCGCGTCAGCCCCGAGGACATCAACAGCGTATCGGGCCCCTATCGAGTGACCGCGACCGACGATGGCGGATTCGCGGTGGCCTATTCGGGCGTGCCGGCCAGCCAATCGCAATATGGGCTGTACGTCCAGCGGTTCGGCAACGACGGCAAGGTTGCGGACGGCCCGCTGCAGGTCGCGAAGTCTGACAATTATTACTATTACTACTACGACTTCCAAGGCGTCGATCTGCTCGAGGTGAACGGGGCGCTGGTCGCCAGCTGGCGGCAGTACCGGCTGGACGAACAGACCAACAGCTATACCGACGATCTCTTCCAGCGGGTGATCACGGCCGCCGCGCCGGTGAACGCCGATCCGGTGCTCGGCGACGTGCCGACGGCGGTAACGCTGGGCGAAGGCGTCGTGCGCGCCGGGCCGCAGCTGTTCCAGCCGGGGGTAAGCTTCGGCGATGCGGACAGCGCCAACCTTGCCGGCGGGCAGATCGTGCTGTCGCTGATCCGCGGCTATGACGGGTGGCAGGGGAGCGAACGCGCGGCGGTGCTCACGCAGGACAATCTGTCCTTCGTCACCGGCGGTACCGGGGCGCAGCGGGTCGAGCTTTCGGGCACTACCCTCAGCGTCGGCGGCGTCGCGATCGGCACGCTGCGCTCGGACGGGCAGGCGGGGCGCGCGCTGATCGTCGATCTGGGCGACCAGGCGACGTCCGATCGCGTCCAGCGGGCGTTGCAGGCGCTGGCCTATGCCAATCCGCGCGTGAACCCGGAGGCGGCACGCACCTATGCGCTGCGGGTGACGGACGGCGATGGCGGGGTCAGCACAAGCTGGCCGATCACCATCAACGTTGCGCCCGAGCGGAACGGCGTCGCGGCGATGGGGGCGGCGCGAGTGCTCAATGCCTATCGCCCCAACTACCAGAGCGACATGGTGAGCGTATCGCTCGCCGGGGGCGGTATCGCCACCGTTTGGACCAGCGATGGCCGCGACGGGTCCGATAGCGGCATCGCGCTGCAGATCAGCGGCGCCGACGGCCGGCCGATTGGCCCCGAGATCCTGGTGAACAGCACCACGCTCAGCTCGCAAAGCCTGCCGTCGGTGGCCGGGCTGGCGGATGGGACGATCTTCGTCAGCTGGCAGCAGAGCGACGGCAGCATCGCCGGACAGCATTTCTCGGCGACCGGAACGCCGATGGGCGGCGAAGTGCAGCTCACCGGCACCGGCGCCGGTCGCGCGGCGCTGACGGCCACGGCAAGCGGCTTCGTGCTCAGCTATTTCTCCGGCAACAATGTGATGGCGCGCCGGTTCGACAATGACGGCAAGGCGACGGCGGATGCGGTCACGCTCGCCAGCGGTTCGAACGGCCTATATGCGCTGCGCTCGAGCCTGCTGTCGAATGGCCGGGTGGCGATCGCCTGGAGCGAATACAGCCCGAATGGCGGCTATCGCATCCGCGGCGCAACCTATGGGACGAGCGGTGCCTCCGCTGTGACCGTGCTGACCGCCGAAAACGCCACGCCCACCGAATTCGGGCTATCCGCCAACGGGCAAGGCGTGGTGCTGGCCTGGAGCGCCACCAGCGACGGCAGCGGCATGGGCGTATCCGCCCGGCGGTTCGATGCCGCGCTGGCGCCGGTGGGCGACGCCTTCCGGGTCAACACGACCGGCAGCGCGAACCAGGCCTGGCCCGCGGTGGTCACGCTGGCCGATGGCGGTTTCGTCGTGGTCTACACCGATCAGAGCCGGCCCGATTATCCGATCGCCTTCCAGCAATATGATGCGAGCGGCGCGCCAGTGGATGGCGAGCAGCATGTCGACGCGTCCGGCACCAACAGCATCTACGGCCCTTATGCACTGGCGGCGAGCGGCAACGGCTTCGCCATTACTTGGGGCAGCAATGCGACGACGAGCGACATCTTCCAGCGTTTCTACGGCACCGGCACGCCCGCCACGTCGGCCGCCCCGGTGATCATGGGGCTGGATGCGCAGGTCACCTTTGCGGAGAACCGCGTCAATGGAGGCCCGGTCCAGCTCGACGGCAGCATCGCCGTAACCGATGTCGACAGCACCGACTTCGCCGGCGGGCAGCTCCAGGTGTTCCGCCTCACCGGCGTCGACGACAACAACGCGCATGCGCTCGACGATGCCGGCAAGCAGGATCGGATCGGCATCGCCGATTTCGCCGGGGCGGAAGGGGCGATCACCGTCAGCGGCAGCACGGTCTCCTGGCTCGGCACAGCGATTGCCACGATCGTCAGCGGGCAAGATGGTCGCAACGGCCAGCCCCTCACGCTCGACCTGCTGGCCGGGGCGACGGCGGAGTCGGTGAGCGCGCTGCTCAAGAATCTGAGCTACGCCAATCCGCGCAGCGATCCGGCGGCGAGCCGCACCTTCGCGGTGCGCCTGACGGACGGCGATGGCGGCTGGAGCGATCCCGCGCTGCTCGAAGTGCGGGTGACGCCCCAGGCAGACGGGGCGGTGCCCTATCTGGCGCCGTTGAAGGTGAACGCCACCAACGACAGTGTCGGGAGCCCGAAGGTCGCGCGGCTCGCCGATGGCAGCCTGGTGGTGGCGTTCGAGAACAATAGTGGCCGGGATGGATCGGGCACGGGCGTCTATGTGCGGCGCATCACGGCCGACGGCGACCCGATCGGGTCCGACATCCTGGTGAACACCCGCACCGATGGGACGCAGAACCAGCCGAGCATCGCGGCACTGGCCGATGGCGGCTTCCTCGTCGCCTGGCAGGACGATACCGGCTACCCTGGGTACCGCGAGATCAAGGCCCAGCGCTTCGACGCAAGCGGCAAGGCGGTGGGCAGCGAACTGGTCGTGAGCGATCCCAGCGTTGCCTATATGGACGATTATCAGCCGCAGGTGACCGGCCTCGCCAATGGCGGCTGGGTGGTGACGTGGCGTACCGACACTGCCGTCGATGGCTCGGGGGCCACGGTGCTGGCGCGGATTTTCGGCGCGGACGGCAAGGCGGGGAACCGCTTCGTTGTCGAGCAACTCGGCACCAATACGCAGGAACTGCCTTCGGTCACCCAGCTGGCCAACGGCAATCTCGCCTTCACCTGGACGACCTATCAGGCTGGTACGTCCGACATCGCCGCTCGCCTCTTCACCGCCACGGGCATCGCGGTGGGCGGCGAAGTGGCGATCGCGAGCATGTCCAGCGACCAGACCCGGCCGAGTGTGGCGGCGCTGGCTGATGGCAGCTTTGTCGTGGCCTATCAGGACGTTAGTGGGCTCGACACCAGCGGTTTGGGCGTCTTCGCGCAGCGCGTCTCGGCAAGCGGCCAGTTGCTCGGCGCAGCGACACGGGTGAATGCGACCACTTATAGCAACCAAGGGAATCCCCAGGTCGCTGCGCTCGATTCCGGAGGCTATGTCGTCACCTGGGACGGCTATCATTACGATAGCAACTGGAGCGGTTATGGCGTGTTTGCGCAGCAGTACGACGCTGCCGGCAACCGCGTCGATGGCGAGACTCCGCTCCACGATACGACGAATTCCTACACAAGTTATGGCGCCACCAGCGTCGTGGGGTTGACCGGCGGTGGGTTTGCGCTCGCCTGGCAGTCCTATCAGTATAACACAGGCACCTATTCGATCTCGCTCCAGCGCTTCCGCAACAGCGCGCCGCAGCTCACCGGTGGCACGATCAGCGGCGCCGAGGATACCGACATCGCACTCGACGCCGGTTTCTTCACCGCCAATTTTCGCGATCCGGAAGGCGATCCGCTCCAGCGCGTGCGGATCACCAATCTGCCCGCCGACGGGACGTTGTTGTACGACGACCAGCCGGTCGCGCCGGGCACCGAATTCCAGATCGACGCGCTCGGCGGCGGACGGCTGGTCTATCGCGGCGCGCCCAATTTCAACGGTGTTGCCCAGTTCGGCTGGAACGGATCGGACGGCGGCGCCTTCGCCGCCGATCCGGTGTTCGCGACCGTAACGGTCACGCCGGTCAACGATCCTGTGGGTCTCGACCTCGGCGGTGCCGGCACGGGGCAGGAGAGCTGGTGGTGGCAGGACGGCTTCAGCCGCACGCTCACCTATGGCGATCCCGATGGCCAGCCGGTGCAGGTAACCGTCGACTGGGGCGACGGCAGCACGGCCAGCGTCTATACCGGCAGCAACGGCCGCGTGCCGATCGGCCATCGCTACGCCGATAGCGGCCGCTACACCGCGCACGTGACCGCAAGCGATCTTGCCGGATCGGTGGAAACCGGCAGCATCGACATCACCATCGCCGATGTCGCGCCGACGATCGCCCTGAATGGCGCGGCGACCGCCACCCAGGGGCGCAGCTACGCCCTCTCGCTCGGCGGCATTTCCGATCCGGGCGACGACACCGTCACCCGCATCGACATCGATTGGGGCGACGGCAGCATCCAGACGCTGACCCGCGACGCGGGCGGGAGCTTCCCGGCGACGGTGACCCGCGCCTATGCGGCGATCGGCACCTATACGATCAAGGCGACACTCACCGACGAGGACGGCGTCCACGCCGATGCGGGCACGCGCCAGGTGCAGGTGCAGGGCATCACCGCCAATGTCGCGGTATCGGGGAGCGTGGACGAGGGGGCAAACGCGAAGATCAGCGTCACGCTTTCCGAGTTTGGCATCCCCGCGGGCGTCACCGTCCGCCAGTTGCGGATCGATTGGGGTGACGGCACCGTCCAGACGGTCGACACCCCCGACCTCACCAAGCCGATCGTGCGCACCCGCAGCTTCCCCGACGGCCCGGGCACGCTCGACGTTCGCGTCTTCGCCGTCGACGATGGCGGCGAGACCGCGCTCAACGCGCCGATTTCGCGCACGGTGTACAACGTCGCGCCCACCGCCTTGCTCGTCGCGCCCGACGATATCGACCAGAATGTCGCCTTCGAACTGGGCATTTCGAACAAGGTCGATCCCGGCACCGACACCCTCACCCAATTGCGCATCGACTGGGGCGACGGCACGCCGCCGACGCTCGTCGCCAATGTCGCCGATCTCGCCCAGGCGCTGACCGCATCCAAGACCTATGCGGTCGCCCCCGGCGGCTACACCATCCGGGTTTGGGGCACCGACGAGGATGGCGAGTTCCTGCTCGCCAGCCACGCCATCCGGGTGCGCCCGGGGGCGGTGATCGGCACCGTTTCCGGCGCCGAGGCGGTGAACGAAGGCGACGACCTCGTCGTCACCCTGTCCGACGTGCAGACCCCGGTCGGCGTCACGGTGCAGCGGGTGATCGCCGATTGGGGCGACGGCGTCACCGAGGCGATCGACCAGCCGAACCTCGCGCTGCCGATCCGCTTCCACCGCACCCAGGCGGATGGCGATGCGGCCAGGCACGTCACCCTCTATGTCGATGACGGCAGCCGCACCCGCGCGATCGGCGGGCTGGATTTCACCGTGCACGACGTCGCGCCGACGCTCGCGCTGACCGGCGCCGCGGCAGTGGAGGAAGGCAAGGCCTATCAGCTCTCCCTCTCCGACTTCCGCGATCCGGGCGTGGATACGCTGCGGGCAGGCTGGGTGGAATGGGGCGACGGCACCCGCACCGATCTCGCCTCGCTCGATTTCACCACGGCGCAGACGCTTGCCCATGTCTATGCCGACGGCGGGGCCAAGCCGGTGCTGCGCGTCTATCTGCAGAACGAGGACGGCAGCTTCCAGGCCGGCGAGAAGACGGTGCAGGTTACCGGCGTCGATCCCAGCGCGACGATCAGCGGCCCCTCCACGGTCGCCGAGGGCAGCGCGTTCACGCTGCAGATCCAAAATCTGCTGGTGCCGCCGTCGGACACGGTCAGCCGGATCACGGTCGATTGGGGCGACGGCAGTACGCCTTTCGTGATCGCCGATCCCAAGGCCAGCGCCTATGCACCGCAGCATGTCTATGCCGATGATCGGGCCACGCCCTATGCGGTGACGGTCACCGCCGATACCGATGACGGTGCGGTCACGCTCGGGACGCTGTCGATCGCGACCAGCAACGTCGCGCCCACGGCGACGCTCACCGCGCCAGGCACGATCGAGCAGGACGAGGATTTCACGCTCGACATCGGCGGCAAGCTGGATCCCGGTGGCGACACGCTCACCGCGCTGCGGATCGACTGGGGCGACGGCCAGCAGACCAGTCTCGCCACTGCCGATCTGGCGACGCATGCCTTTGCGACGCGCCACTATGCCGCCGCCGGCGACTTCACCATCCGCGTCTACGGCACCGATGAGGACGGCGAATTCCTGCTCGGCCAGCGCGGGGTCGCGGTGACCCCGAAGCTCAAGGCGCGCGACGACGTGGCCGAGGTGGCGGAGGACGGCGAGACGGTGATCGCCCAGTCCGCGCTTCTCGCCAACGACAGCGATAATGCCCGCATCACCGGCGTTTCGGCCAAGTCCGGCCGCGGCGCCGCGCTGGTGCTCGACGCGGGCGGGATCCATTATGCGGCGGGAACCCTGTGGCAGTCGCTTGGCGCGGGCCAGACCGGCAGCGACTCCTTCAGCTACGACATTACCGACGATCAGGGCCACAGCGCGCACGCGACGGTGACGCTGACGGTGATCGGCGCCAATGACGGGCCGCAGGCGGCCAACGACGCGGTCCAGTTCGGGGCCGATGGCGCCTCGACGCTCGACCTCTCCGCCCTGCTCGCCAACGACAGCGATCCGGATGCCGGCGACCATCTCTCGATCCAGAGCGTATCCGGCACCTCGGCCAAGGGGGGCAGCATCACGCTGGTCGGCGGCCAGATCGTCTATGATCCCGGCAGCCTGTTCGCCGGCCTGGCACCGGGGGCGACCGCGACCGACAGCTTCGGCTACACGCTGGCCGATGCCGCAGGCGCCACGGCCAGCGCGACGGTGACCGTGACGGTCGCGGCGCGGCCCGTTGTGCTCGACATTGCCGGGGTGACCGGGCCCAGCCGGATCAGCGAAACCGCGACCTCCACCATTGCCTATGATCTCGGCTATTCGGGGCCGGCGTCGATCACCGGACCGATCACGATCCAGCTTTATGCCTCCACCGACGACACACTGGATTCCGGCGATGCGCTGGTCGCGACGCGGACGCTGAGCCTTGCCGATCTTGCCGGGGACACGCTGCACGACTTGGTGACCCTGCCGGCGAGCAGCCTGACGATGCTGCCCTTCGGCGACTATCGCTTCATCGCCAAGGCGGTGGTGCCGGGGCTGGGCGGGGCAAGCCATGCCGATGTCGCGGTGAGCGACACGGTTTCGGCCCGCACGCCCGGCTATAGCGCGCGGGTGGAGGCGCCGTACGGGCCGATCATCGCCGGCCAGCCGGTGACGCTCACCGGCAGCGCGACCGCGACGGCGCCGGGCGCCTCGACCGCCTTCGTGCCGGTCACGGTGCTGATCACGCGCGACGGCGCGACCCAGACCCTGCTCGCCACCACCGATGCCGATGGGCGGTTCACCGCGCGCTTCGACACGCTGCCAGGTGCCGGCGGTACCTATTCGGTGCAGGCGCGCCACCCCTCCTATGCCCAGGAGGATTCCGGCCCGGAGGGCAGCTTCAGCGTCGTCGCGCTCGACATCGTCGAAGCGTCGGTATCGCTGGCGCTGCACGGCGGCGAATCTCGCACCGGCACGATCACGCTGCGCAATCAGGGCGACACGGCGCTGACCGGCATCGCCCTTCAGGCGAGCGGGCTGGCGGACGGCTGGCAGATCCTGCTCGATCCGGCGGCCCCGACGACGATCGCGGGAAAGGGGCAGGTGAGCGTCGGCTACACGCTGGTCGCCCCCACAATCGACGCGGCGCTGGCCGACAATTTCGTGCTGACGGCAAGCTCCAGTCAGGGTGCGGGCGACAGCACCGGCTTCCATGTGGAGGCGACGCCGATCGCTGCCGATCTGGTGTTCAGCGCCGATGCGCTCAGCCGTGGCGTCGTGCGCGGGGAGCAGAAGCTGGTCGAATTCACCGTGCGCAATGCCGGGCAGGAAGTCGCGCATGACGTGCAGCTCACGCTGCCGGGCATTCCCTGGATGACGCTGGCCGGCAATGCGAGCCTGGGCGATCTGGCGGGCGGGGAGAGCCGGACGATCGGCATCCTGCTCCAGCCGGGGATGGGCGTGGATCTGGGCCATTATACCGGCAGCTTCGCGCTCGGCCATGACGGTCTCGCGACCGATGCGGTGGCGTTCGACCTGAACGTGGTTTCCGATCGCAAGGGCGGCCTGTCGCTCAAGCTGCAGGACGAAGGCACCTATTTCGTCGACGGCGCGCCGCTGGTGCAGGATGCGACGGTGCGCATCCTCGATGCGGTGACCGGCGCCGAGGTGCGGCGGTTCGACGATGTCGACGGCACGCTGCGCATCGACGATCTCACCGAGGGCACCTACCGGGTGCAGATCGGCGCCGACAAGCACGCGCCCTATCAGGCGACGATCAAGGTGGAAGCGGGCCAGACCCGCACGCTGGATGCCTTCCTGCCGCGCCAGGGGGTGAAATATAGCTGGTCGGTGGTCGAGCGGCAGGGCGAGGACCGCTATCGGCTGATCCTCGACAGCACCTTCGAGACCGACGTGCCGGTGCCGGTGGTGACGATGGACCCACCGATCCTCGATTATTCGGATCTAGGCTACGGGCAAAGCAAGACGATCGAGGTCACCGTCACCAACCACGGGTTCATCCGGGTCGACGACGTCTCGCTGAACCTGCCGGATCCGACGGGCTTCGTGATCACGCCGGCGATCGACCGCCTCGACTCGATCGCGGCGAAGAGCTCGGTCAAGGTGCCGGTCACGATTACGCGGCTGGCGTCCTCGGGCGGGGGCGGTGTCACCGGCCACCCCCGTCCCGCGCCGCCGGT
>JAPJRE010000054.1 GCA_030824725.1 Sphingomonas sp. | reverse complement strand
CGAAGGCACGGCAAAACCTTAGCGTATATCTGGGTCCGTTCTGTGTACCGACCCCTTGTTGCCCGCCGGATCACGCAGATAGGCCGCATAGGCACCCGGCAGATGGCCACGCGGGCCGGGCTGGCCCTCGTCGGTGCCACCGGCCGCGAGGCCGGCCGCGTGGAAAGCGTCCACTTCGGCGGGCGTCGCGGCGGCAAAGCCAACCGTCACGCCGTTGCTGGAGGGCGCTTCGCCATTGCCGGGACGGGCAATGATGAAGGCGGGCTTGTCGCGACCGTACAGCACCCAGCCATTGCCGAAGGGGCCGAGGTTCTTGACGCCCAGGGCGCCCAGAGCGGCGTCATAGAACGCCGACGACTGCTCGACGTCGGCAGCGCCGATGAAGACGTGCGAGAACACGCCGTTGCCGGAGATAACGGGGTCAGCCATGATATTCTTCCTTGAGGTTAGTGTTTGAAACTAAACGGCGTAATCTGTCGGATCAGTAGTGGATCACGGTGCGGATCGACTTGCCTTCGTGCATCAGGTCGAACGCCTCGTTGATCTCATCGAGACCCATGGTGTGGGTGACGAAGGGCGCCAGATCGATCTCGCCCTTCATGGCGTCCTCGACCATGCCGGGAAGCTGGGTGCGCCCCTTGACGCCGCCAAAGGCCGACCCCTTCCAGACGCGGCCCGTGACGAGCTGGAACGGACGGGTGGAGATTTCCTGGCCCGCGCCGGCAACGCCGATGACGATCGACTGGCCCCAGCCACGATGCGCGGATTCCAGCGCGGCCCGCATGACATGGACGTTGCCGATGCACTCGAACGTGTGGTCGATGCCCCATCCGGTCATCTCGATCAGCACTTGCTGGATCGGCTTGTCATAGTCCTTGGGGTTGATGCAGTCGGTCGCGCCGAACTGACGTGCCAGCTCGAACTTCGTCGGGTTGGTGTCGATCGCGATGATGCGGCCTGCCTTGGCCTGACGCGCGCCCTGGATCGCGGCGAGACCGATGCCGCCCAGACCGAACACGGCAACCGAGTCACCCGGCTGCACCTTGGCGGTGTTGTGGACCGCGCCGATGCCGGTGGTGACGCCGCAGCCCAGAAGGCAGACATGCTCGGGGTTCGCTTCCGGGTTGATCTTGGCGAGCGAGACTTCGGCGACGACGGTGTATTCGCTGAACGTCGAGCAGCCCATGTAGTGATAGAGGGGCTGGCCGTTGTAGGAGAAGCGCGTGGTGCCATCAGGCATCAGGCCCTTGCCCTGCGTTTCGCGGACCGCGACGCACAGGTTGGTCTTGCCGGACAGACAGAACTCGCACTTGCCGCACTCGGCGGTGTAGAGCGGAATGACGTGATCGCCCGGCTTGACGCTGGTGACGCCCTCGCCGACCTCGACGACGATGCCCGCGCCCTCGTGACCGAGAACGACCGGGAAAATGCCCTCCGGATCGTTGCCGGACAGCGTGAAAGCGTCGGTGTGGCATACCCCGGTATGCGTGACCTTGATGAGCACTTCGCCTTTCTGGGGCGGTGCGACATCGATCTCGACGATTTCGAGCGGCTTGCCTGCCTCGAAGGCTACGGCGGCGCGAGATTTCATTTTGATTTCCCTCGTTGGTTGAATCGGACCGCCGGTTGTGAAGCCCGGCGAAGCGCGACTCTCGGACAAACACATACTGGCGGGAGTATGTCTAATATACTCCTAGCCAGTATGCAAGAGGGATATCGACTGAGGGATGGAGGCGCCTGACAGGACGTCATGGCTTGGGAAAGCGCAGCGCGATCGTTGATGCTGCGTTTCCGGAAAGGGGCGGCTTGCCGATCCGGGGGGGAGTTAGATCGACAAGCCGGAAGGGGGTGTTCGTGCGGAAAGCAGTCCGCCCCCTACGACTCAGAATATCCCCCGGTCATGACCGGGGGATATTCCGGGTTAGAAGAAGATCAGGCCGCTACGGAGCCGTGCGGATCGATGACGTACTTGAACGCCGATCCGTCATCGAACTCCTTGTAGGCCGCCGGCGCATCCTCCAGCTTGATGATCTTCGTGTTCATCATCGGGGTCAGATAGGGCATCCGATCGTTCAGGATCGCCCGCATGAGGGCGTGGTTGTAATTCGCCGTCGGCGACTGGCCTGCCGACATCCGCGGCGACTTGATCCAGCCACTGGCCCAATCGACTTCCATGCTGCCCTTCTTGTTGTCCCTATTCTTGGAGATCGGATTGGGGCAGTAAACGCCGACCGTGCTGGTCATCCCACCGAAGCGGACATATTTCAGCAGCGCGTTGGTGACGGCGTTCTCGACGATCTGGTCGGACTCCGCCCCGAACCCGCGACAGTCGAGGCCCACATAGTCGATGACGCGATCGGCCTCGCGCTTGCCGGTGATCCGTTCCAGATGATCCTCGATCGGAATGCCGTCCGACAGGTTGATGGTCTCGACGCCGTGCGGCTTGAGCAGATCGAGCCGCTCCTGAATGAAGTCGGCGACGATGATGGCGCCGGCACCGAGGAGCTTCGCGCAGGCTGCGCCCGCGCGACCGACAGGCCCCGCGCCGAAGATCAGCACGTTCTCGCCGACGATATACGCAGGCTGCGCCGGCCAGTCGGGCGCGGCGAACCCGTGGAACGCGGTCGGCAGCACGTCCGAAAGCAGCGTCAGATCACGGATCTTCGCCATGGCCGCGTCCTTGTCGGGGAAGGCCAGCAGATTGAAGTCTGCATAGGGCACGAACAGGTAATCCCCCTGACCGCCGGTCCATCCGCCCAGGTTGAAGCCGTAGGCGCCGCAATCGACTTCGGGGTTGGTGTGCTCGCACACGTCCGAGCGCATGTGCTTGCAGTTGTAGCAGCGTCCGCAGCCGACGTTGAAGGGAACGGACACGATATCGCCGACCTTGATATATTCGACGTCGGAGCCGACCTCGATCACCTCGCCGGTCATCTCGTGGCCCATCGTCATCCCCTTGGGGACTTCGAACGAACCGCGGTAGATGTGAAGGTCGCTGCCGCAGATGTTGGTGGTGACGATCTTGAGAATGGCGCCGTGGGGGGCTTTCTTGCCCTGCGGCGTAATCAGCTCCGGGAATTTGAAGGTGTTGACCTTCATCTCCATCGGCTTCTCGAATGTGACGATCCTGTTTCCGGTAGCCATCGAATTATCTCCTAGCTCTCGTCCGCCACCCCTCAATAATGTTGAAGTTTCTACCGGACGCGCCAAAGGAGCTGCGCTGAATTAAATCAACACAATACGCCTTTGGCGATCCAGACCTCTTCATTATCGTCCATGCAGAATGGCTTTGGCTGCATGTGACAGCAAACTCGAAGTTTCTATCTTGAGATAGGAAATTCCTATGAGCGTTTTTCGCACCGCAACATTGCCGGTTCAGCCCTTTCGAGGCTGAAATTGGCGATGCAATGCAAGGATTTCCTGCAAAGGAGACACGACTTTGGGAGTGTGGACCAGCTCAAGAAGGGCTGCCGAGGGCGGCGACTTTGCCTCCCCCTTGACGCTGACGAATCCAACATCTGCGTGCGCGCCCGCACCCGTCAGTGCTGAAGCCTGAAGGTTTGGAATGTGGGCGAGGCGGGTCGCAAGCGATTGGGGCAAGACTGCCGCGTAACGCCCTGTGGCCAGATGCGCCGCCAGAATGTCGATCGTGTCCGTGTTGATCGTCGCGGCCGAGCAGTGCGCGAGCTGCAACTGTGCCTCGCTGGGGAGCGCGCCTGCCAGAATGCAAAGCGGCAGGCTCACGACATGATCCCACGCGACTCGCTTGGGCTGCGGCTCTTTGCTCATCTGGAACAGGGTCGTATGTTCCCGGTAGAGATGATGGGTCTCGAACTCGTCCTTCGGAACCTCGCCGAGATAGGTCAGCGCCATGTCCATTTCGTGATCCAGCAAGGATCTCAACAGCGAAGCAGTGCCACTCGCCGTCACGGTTTGCCCCAGCAAGGGGATTTGATCCGCAAGAGCGGCGCTGACGATCGCGCCGACAGCCGAAGTGCCTGATACCATGCCCAAGCGGAACAGGCCCTCCAGCCCTCGCTTGAGGGCCGACAGGTCACTCTCCAGCCCGTCACAGTCCCGTTCGATCTTCTTGGCCCAGGCGAGCACTGTCCCGCCTTCCAATGTGAGACCGTCATATCGCCGGCCATGCCGCACGATCTCGACGCCCAGATCTTCCTCTAGCTGCTTGATCCCCGCCGAAAGCGTCGGCTGCGACACGTTGCAGCTCTTGGCGGCCCGCCCGAAGTGACCCTCGCGATCGAGCGCTATGAGATATTCGAAATTCTTGACGATCATATGCTATCCCATCTGCCTGCGGCATCCGGCGCAGCGACAATTCGCAATTGCGCTCGACTCGCTCGGGCATGGCGGCGGCAATCCTGCACTGAGACCCTTGGAAGATAGATCGGTCAGGATGCGGCGGCGTGTTGAAGCTGAATCATCAATCCAAGACACGGAACCGGAAAAATATATATCCGCCTCTTCGGACGATCTATGAAAACGCCAACCCACAAATCGTACCAAGCGAAGATTGGTCGTATCTTCATTATTACCACCACATTACCGATACATACGCATCAGATATCCAGATAATTACCTATACGGGATGATCTTGGCCGCGCTCATTTGAGATATGTTCTCAATATCTTCATGACCCCCTCCATGTCATTATCGTAAGAGTCACCGTCCTGCCCCCCAATCGCCTTGCTTGAGGGTCCGAACGTCTCTTTAAGATGGCTCTCCATCACCTCCGCCATCAATCCGTTGGTCGCTCCCCGCATTGCCACGATCTGTTGGAGCAGGGGTGCGCAGTCCGTACCTGCCTCGATCGCCCTTTCCAGCGCTTCCGCCTGCCCTTTGATACGGCGAAGGCGTGTGATGGCCCGCTTCTTGTCCTCTGGTGAATGTGGCATCGCGCTTTCCTGAAAGATCACCACTACATACTATACAGGGGGGGAGTTTCAAGCCGCTTGTGAATTAAGGGTCGCGGCTCGTCGACGGCCTCTGCCGATTCATAGCTGCAACGGCCCGCTTTCCCCCTCCAAACATCAGGAGCTGATCTATGGTTCCCTGCCCCCTTGATACTGGTGGGGAGTATGGTATTAAAGTGCGCAAGGCTGTTCCACCTTTCGCCGAGCACGCGCCGCAGCACCACAACGCTGGTCGCAGTTGAGGAGGCCGAAAGTCAGGGAGAAAATCTGGTGCTTGCGAATCTCGATCCGGTAATCCTGGCGCGCGCGCAATTCGCGTTCACGGTCTCCTTCCACTTCATTTTTCCGGCCTTCTCCATCGGCACGGCAAGCTACCTGATGGTGCTTGAAGGGTTGTGGCTGAAAACGGGGAGCGGCGTTTACGCCAACCTCTACCGCTATTGGCTCAAGATCTTCGCCGTAGCCTTCGGCATGGGCGTGGTCTCGGGCGTGGTCATGTCCTATCAGTTTGGGACGAACTGGTCGGTCTTCTCGGCCAAAGCCGGCCCCGTCATCGGCCCGTTGATGGCCTATGAGGTTCTCACCGCGTTCTTCCTTGAGGCGGGCTTCCTCGGTGTCATGCTGTTCGGAATCAACAAGGTGGGCAAAGGGCCGCACTTTTTCGCGACCTGCATGGTCGCCGTCGGGACGCTCATCTCGGCGACCTGGATCATTTCCGTGAATAGCTGGATGCAGACGCCGGCAGGCTATGCGATCAATGCCAAGGGCCAGTTCGTGCCCGCAGGTTCGTGGCTTCCGATCATCTTCAACGCGAGCTTTCCATACCGCCTCGTTCACACGGTCATCGGGGCCTATCTGACGACGGCGATGGTCGTCGGTGCGGTCGGGGGATGGCACCTTCTGCGCGACCGCGCGAATCCCGGCGCGCGCAAGATGTTCTCGATGGCGATGTGGATGGCGGCGCTCGTCGCTCCGATCCAGATTCTCGCGGGCGATCAGCACGGCCTCAACACGCTGGAGCATCAGCCGGCGAAGGTTCTCGCGATGGAAGGTCATTATGAGGCCAGCCCCGACGGCGCTTCGCTCATCCTTTTCGGCCTCCCGAGCAACAAGGATGCGGTGGTCCACGGCAAGGTCGAAATCCCCTATCTGGGATCGCTTATCCTCAAGCACGATCCCAAAGCGCCCCTCCCCGGCCTCAACGACTTCCCGCGCGATCGCTGGCCGCCCACGCCGATCGTCTTCTGGTCGTTTCGGATCATGGTGGCGATGGGCCTCGCCATGCTGGGGCTGGGACTTTGGAGCCTGCTCGCCCGCTGGCGCGGCAAGCTCTATGACTGGCACTGGCTTCACCGCGCCGCTGTCGCGCTTGGTCCGTCAGGTTTCGTCGCGGTCATAGCAGGATGGGTCACGACGGAGGTTGGGCGACAGCCCTTCACCGTTTACGGCCTGCTGCGAACCGCAGAGTCCCATTCCCCCTTGGCCGCACCCGCCGTCGCGGCGTCCCTCGTCGCTTTCATCCTCGTCTATTTCGGCGCCTTCGGGGCCGGCACCTATTATCTGCTCCGGATGATGGCAAAGCCGCCCGCAGCCGGTGAGCCGGAACCGTCCAAGGTGCCGCAACGCGCGGCGGGCATTACGCCGGCGAGCGGCGTCGTGGCATCGACCGGACGGGAGGCATGAACATGGAGCACCTCGATCTCACCATAATCTGGGCCGGTATCATCGGTTTTGCTGTCTTCGCCTATGTCGTGATGGACGGGTTCGATCTGGGGATCGGCATCCTCTTCCCGAGCCTTTCGGTCGGAGGGGAGCGCGATCAGGCGATGAACTCGATCGCGCCGGTCTGGGATGGCAACGAAACATGGCTGGTGCTGGGCGGAGGCGGTCTCTTCGCGGCCTTTCCCCTTGCCTACGCCATCATCCTTCCCGCGACCTACCCGCTCATCATCGCGATGTTGCTCGGTCTCGTGTTCCGCGGGGTGGCATTCGAGTTTCGTTGGCGAGATCCACGCCATCGTCCCTTCTGGGATGTCGCCTTCAGCTTTGGGTCCGTTCTCGCGGCGTTCTCGCAGGGGATCACGCTGGGCGCGATCCTGCAAGGCGTGCGGGTCGAGGCCGATGCCTATGCCGGGGGATGGCTGGATTGGCTGAGCGCGTTCAGCCTCTTGACCGGCGCGGCAGTCGTAATCGGATATGCGCTTCTCGGCGCGGCCTGGCTGGTCTGGAAAACCGAAGGGCCGGGCCAGGAACGCGCCCGTCGACTGGCATTTTGGCTCGGCGGTGCGACGCTACTCGCGCTTTTCGCCGTCAGTGCGGCGACGCCGTTCCTGACCTATGACTATTGGCGACGCTGGTTTGCGATGCCCGGCGTGCTTCTCACCGCGCAGGTTCCTCTGCTGGTGGCAATCTGCGCTGCAACCTTCTTCTGGAGTCTGAAGCGCGGCGCGGAGCGTCTGCCCTTCATTATGGCGCTTGGCCTGTTCTTTCTCGGTTTCGTTGGGCTGGGGATCAGCATCTATCCCTATGTCGTTCCCCGCGCCGTCACGATCTGGGATGCAGCCGCTCCCCCGCAAAGCCAGCTCTTCATGCTGGCGGGTGCGGCCATCATCATTCCGATCATTCTCGGCTATACCGCGTGGGCCTATTGGGTGTTCCGCGGTAAGGTCGGCGCCCACGGCTATCACTGATGGATGAGCAAAAACCGCTCGGTCGACGGCTCGCCTGGATGGTCTTAATCTGGGCGGCCAGCGTTTTGGCGCTGGGGGCTGTCGCGCAGGTCATTCGCCTCATCCTCAAACCCTGACGGCAGCTCGTTTCGACGAGCTGCCGAGGGAAATGCCGGCAAACAGGCGAAGGACATTCCACGGACCATGATCGTTCGATCGCAACCGAGCTTCCAAGATATCATTTTCACCGTGCATGGCTCGATCTTGCCGCGCATCGCGCGGAGGCTGGCGGCGATAGCGATCGTCAGTGTGATCGCCATCCTGGCCGCCCAAGCCCATCCCGGCATTTTCGCGCGTATCTCGACGATCCCTTTCACCCTGATCGGCATCGCGCTCTCGATCTTCATGAGCTTTCGCAACAATGCCTGCTATGCGCGATGGTGGGAGGGGCGGCAGCTATGGGGCGAGCTGATTATCTCGGCCCGTTCGTTCGCGCGCGAGACATCGCTTCTCCCTGACGAGGATCGGCGAGCGTTGCTCCACAGCATATGTGGCTTTGCCTGCGGCCTCACCGCACGCCTTCGCGGCGAGGACGAAATCGCCGCTATTGCGCCGTGGGTCGAAATCGGCCCGGCGACAAAGAGCCCGAACGTCACCAACCTCGTGCTCGATCGTATGGGGCGTAGGCTGCTCCACCTGAAGCAGACTGGCGTCATTACGCCGATTCACTATGCCGTCGTGGCAGAAGACATGCGATCCTTCGGCAAGGTTCAGGGCGCTTGCGAGCGGATATCCACGACGCCCGTGCCGTTCGCATATTCTCTGCTGCTTCATCGCACCGCAATTATCTTTTGCGTGATGCTTCCCTTCGCGCTCGCAGGATCACTCGACTGGTGGACGCTCCTGCCGGTGCTCCTTACCGCCTATACCTTTTTCGGCCTCGACGCGCTGGGACACGAGCTGGAAGACCCGTTCGGCGTCGAGCCCAACTGTCTGCCGCTTTATGCGATGAAGCGGACAATCGAGCGGGATATGTTGTCGCTGCTTGGCGAAGAAGATCTACCCGCTCCACTGGAACCCCATAAATCCGTCCTGAGCTAAATTTGCGCACTCCTTGATACTGGCAGGGAGTACCCTATATTCGGGTGCTGTGCTGGATAGTCGCGTGCTTGGCCCATGCGCCCCCGACTATCTGACCCCCAAGGTCAAAATCGAGGAGCTTGCGGCGATGGCAAATGGATGGGCACCCGATAGTGCGGTGCAGGACCAGATTGATGCAACGATCATGGACGCGGTTTTCGCCGCCCGATCGCGTCTGCCTTCCGGCGAGGGTAGCACCGACTGCGAGGTGTGCGGCGACGAAATCCCCGCGAAACGCCGCACGGCCATACCCGGCGTAAGAACCTGTGTCGCCTGTCAAAGCGAACGCGATAAGCGCCCCACCTTCACCGGCATCAATCGCCGGGGCAGCAAGGACAGCCAGTTGCGCTGATGACGAATGGAGGGCGGCCAAGGCCAAGAATCCGGTGTATTGTACGACGGAGCTGAAGGCCGCCCAATAGCGAGGCCGAACCTCAGTCGCAGCAGCCGCGCTTGAAATGCCGGATCAGGAACCAAACGGCGCCGGCCAGGATGGCGACGATGACGATGCCCTGAACCATGTGCCGCCCTCCGTTCGCGCAGCTTCATCGATCTTCTAGCAGGCTTCGCCATCTCGGTCATGGGCAAGCCGATCGGGCGGTGTTCAACGGCTGAACACGGTGTATCGAAATCTGCACCACGGGCGCGCTGATCGCTTTTGTGAATCACCGCCCCCGCACTGATTCAGGAATGTCGCCGGACTTCGCGGGCCTGATTTTGTAGGCTTTGCGCCATGAATGGCGCAGCTCTCCCGCTTTGTGATCCGATCGAGCTGGTGGCGCTTGACCCGGCCCGCAACGTCCGGCGCGGCTACAGCATCACCGCGAGCCTCGACCTGTTCGGCATGATCTTGGTGGAAACCCGCTGGGGCCGGATCGGCGCGCGCGGTCAGGCCCGTTCCCACGCCTTCGCCGATCGCGAGGCGGCCGAGCGCCATATCGCCGCGACCTTGCGCCGGCGCAACTCGGCCGAGAACCGGATCGGCGTCGCCTATCGGCCGCTATAGGGCGGACCCGGCCCCGCTCGCGTGATTTCCGCGCAGCCGCGCCCCATAGAGGGTATTCGGGCCGAGATGGATGCCGAGCGCATCGAGCAGGCCTGCGCAGCGGGCGACGGCCGCGATCAGCAGCGGATCGGCCGGGATGGCGCGGCCGTGGCTGGTGATACGCTGTTCCTGCGCGAGCCACGTCAGCAGCAGCATTTCGCCCTCGCCGACGAGGCGGGAACCGGGCGGCAGCACGGTGATGCCGTGGCGGGCCGCCACGCGGCGCAGCTCGGCGAAGAACAGCGCTTGCGACTTCGCGGCCTGGCGCGACGGCTCCGAGGCGCGGGCATCTTCATCGGCATGGAAATGCTGTTCGTCGCCGCGCAGCATGGCGAGGGCGCGGCGTTCGAGCGCGGGGCGGCGACGCAGCGCGATCGGGGAGAAGGGCGCGCTCAACGTAATAGGAACTCCACAGGCACTACCAGCTCGATTTCGTCGGGCCGTTCGGGCGGAATCTTGGGGAGCGGATCAGCGCGGCGCAGCGTGTCGAGCGCGGCCTGATCGAGCGCCGGGAAGCCGGAACTCCGCACCAGCGACGAGGATAGCACATGGCCGTCGCGGTTCATCCGGAGCCGGATATAGGCGACGCCTTGCTGGCGGGCGCTCTTCGCCGCGCCGGGATAGCGCTGGTATTTCTGCAAGCGGGCGAGAACGCGGCCCTCCCACGTATCGGGCGCGTTGCTCGATACCTGCGGCGCGGGGGGCGCCGGCGCCGTCTTGGGCGCGGCGGTTTCCGGTTGCGGGGGCGTCGGATCGACGGGCTTCACCGCTGGCGCGGGTGGGGGCGGCGCGATCGTCGGGACCGGGATGATCGGACGCTCGACCGGCACGACCTTTTGCGGCGTGGGCTGGCGCTGGTGCTTCTCGACCGGCTTGGGCGCCTCTTTCGGTTTGGGCGGCGTCTCGGGCGGCGAGGCGAGCGGAAGCAGGCTCACCACCAGCGGCGCCGAGGGCGGCGGCGGGTTGAAATGATGCTCGAACGTCAGGAGCAGGCCGGCGAAGGCCACGGCAAAGACCAGGCATGTGCCGAGAAAGCCGAATATCTTGTGTTCGGGCGGCGGGGCATAGGGATGCCGCTCGACCGGGAGCGGCAGCACGATCGGCAGCGTTTCGGCATCGTCGCGCGCCTGGCGCGCGTCGTCGCCGTCAGGGCGCATGGTGGCGAGCATGTTGCGGCCTCCCTGTCGGTCGCAGGACGTGGCGCGCGATCACCAGCAGCGGGATCGCCAGCGCCGCCCACGACAGGCACCACCAGATGCCGCCTTCGCCGAACAGCGCCGAGAGCAAGCCGAACAGGGTCAGCGCCGCGAGGGCGATCGGCCACGACCATTGACGGCGAAAGGTGGAGCGATGCCGTTTCATCACTCGGCCGCCTCTAGCCCGGCTTATTCATCGGGTTCGGTCAGAAGGGTTGGCGGGAGTGGTTTAAGCGATTGCTTTGATGTAGGAAAATGGGTGTCTAGGCCATTCCTGCAGCGAGGCAATTTATGCCACGGACCACACCCGCCGGGAGCGATGATAGCGCGCCGGGATTTTCGTTTCCAGCGATCGGGCGCAAGAAGATCACAGCCGCGTTCGACGGAGGTCGGCTCACCTCGGATGGCGGTGTTCTGCTGCTGGCACAGGCCGAGCGCGCGATGGGGCTTTGCCGGCGGCTTGCGGCTTGCATTGCCGATCCGCGCGATCCTGCGCGGGTGATCCATCGCCTTGATGACATACTGCGTGCCCGCGTGTTCGCGATCGCGTGCGGCTACGAGGACGCCGATGATCTCGACGCTCTGCGTGACGATCCGGGCTTCCGCCTGGCGCTGGGCAAGCTGCCGGGATCGGGCGCGGGGCTGGCCAGCCAACCAACGATGAGCCGGTGGGAAAATGCGCCGACCACACGCGAGTTGGCCAGGATGATGTCCGCGATGATCGACATCTACTGCGCCAGTTACGATTGCAAGCGCCTACAGATACAGGCGGTTGTAGAGGTGATGAACACTTCGACCGTACCTTTCGCGCTCGCGGTCGATGACGTCCCGATCATCCTGATGGACATGACGCTGATCCTGGAGGACGCCGGCTTTCGCTGTCATGAGGCGATGGACGGCGATACCGCGATCGTGCTGCTGGAGGAGCAGGCCGACAACACCATCCTGCTGTTCTCCGATGTCGAGATGCCGGGATCGATCAACGGCTTTGCGCTGGCGCGTCATGTCGCACAGCACTGGCCCTGGATCGAGATCGTGATCGCCAGCGGCAATATCCGTCCCAATCCGGGTGACATGCCCGAGAAGGCGACGTTCATCCCGAAGCCCTTCTCGGCTGCGATCGTCCACGAGCACCTCCGCAGGACGCTGCCTGACGGCAAGAAGCCCGCGCCGCTGAAGAATGCGGTGACGACGCCGGTTCAGCCGGGAGCCTGAGCCACCCCTGCCGAGGCGAGCAACTGCGCGTCGGTCGCGTCGCGGTTGTCGATCCACCATTTGGCGTCCGCGATGCCGAGCAGCGCCGCGCCGGTTTCGACGCTATCGAGAGGTTGATCCTTGCGCAGCAAGGCGATCCGTTTCGCGCGAATGGTCGTTGCCCAGCTGACCTGTCGTTCCGAGCCGTTGAGCGGCGCCAGCGACAGATGGGCAACGGCTTGTTGCGAGGCCGCGGCGTCGCGCTCGTTCTCTTCCTGGCGCTGCTTGCGGTAGCACGCGCCGCAGACCGTCGTGCGCAGCCAGGTGGCCTTGCGCTCCTGCTGCGACGCGAACCCGGCAATGAAATGGGTTTGCTCATGGCCGCAGGTGTGGGTGATGCGATGGTCCATGACGTTCAGCCTGTCATATGGGCCGGATTTGTTCCAGCGGGATTGAGTCGAGCCGTTCGGTTCCGGCGACCGATGCTCGCGGCATGAAGATGGCGATCACGACCCGAGTGGGCTGCTCATCACCAGCACGGTCGCGCGCGCGATCGGCGCCGGCGCTACGCCGGCTCTGAAGGGGGCGACCGCCCCCCACCGCAGCGACTTGGCGACGGGGCGATAGCTGACCGGATGGATGCCATCCCGGCTCGGTTGCGCCCGCAGCGGGATGACGGTGTCGCCGAAACGTGCCGCGATCGACGTGACAATGGATGACGCGCGCAGGTCGTAGGGGGCAAGCCAGGCCACCTTGACGGCGGTGGTTCGCCGCCTGAGCGCAAGAAGGTTGGTTGGGAGCGCCGGACTGGCGGCATCGTTCGACCCGAGTGCGATGAGGGCGACGGTGGCGGCCGAAGCGCCCCTCACCCGCCGCTCGATCTCGGCCGAACCGGCACCCACGCGCGCATGAACCTCGCAGCGTATGCCCTGTGCTGCCAATGCCTGCGCCGTGCCGACCGCGGTGCTGTCGCCCAGGATCAGGCAGAAGGGAATCATGGCCGACCAGCCTGATGGGCAAGCGGTTTTCGTGGAGTGGTCATGTCGCCGTAGGCAAGTAGCCCGAAGATGGCGACAGCACAGCCGGCGATGCCGAACGCTGCGCGTGCCAGCCCGATCAGCCGCGCCTTGCGACCCTTGCGAAGGTGGTTCCACCCTCGATCGAGCGAGGTACGCCAGGACAGCCAGCCATCGCCGATATCGCTCGCGCCGAACATCGCGATGGGGATCGCGACGGCCAGCATGATATGCCGGATGTCGGCGCGGGCGATCACGATGGCGAGAAAGGTCGCGACCAGAATGAACAGCGCGATGGCGTTGATGACGCTGTAGAGCGGGCGCAGCCGAAAGATCCGACGCGAGGGCGCAGCGAGGTAGCGCACGATCGGACGGCGGCAGGTGTCGCAGACCAGCATGTGCTGCCCCAGCGGCCAGCGGCGCATCGCCTCATGGCAATACGGGCATTCGGGCCGGGGCAGGCTGATCATATTCATGCGACGTGGCCGACCCTGATCGCATCGGGAAGTGCAGCCCGGATCACGTCGGCGACGTCGGGCACGCAGATCCAGTTGGAGAATCTCGGGTTCCAGATCGCCTTGCCCTTGCACAACGCGGAAAGAACCTCCCTGCCGATCTCATCGTCGCGCGCGGCCCTGAATGCGATGCGGCCATCTGGCAGTGTCCGCTCGACGATCCCGGCGCATACCTCGATAGGTGCGCCCGCCTTGACGGGAACCGCCTTGGCAGGGGGCGATACCTCCAAAACGGTGCATTCAACCGCTACCGATGTGGAGGGACTTTGCGCCGGATGAACAGTGACAGGCTCTGCCTCGACGTACGGCGGCAATTCCGGCACAGACGCGGCCTGGACGATGGGCATGTTGATCGGCCCAGACGGGTCGCCGGTATGAGACGTATCGGCGGCGTCCGTGCTGTCAGGAACGATGCCGAGGCGGGTATAGATATCGCCCTCCTGGACATGGTCGGCGATGAGCTGGTCGGCGATCTCGACCATCTGCGCGGCGGTGACGCCGGTCGAAAACATTCGTCCCAGGGGCGATGACCCGCCGAACGGCACCCAGGCTTTGTAAAGGTTGTCGCATTTGTAGATCGGCTCGTCGCTGCCGATTTTGGAACGGTCGATCATCGCGGTGGGCGGAACGGACACGAATACGCCGACCTCCGCGAACGCCCTGTCATGCCCTTTTCGCTTCAGCCACGCCTGCAGCACCTTGCGTTGTCGTTTGGCCTGTTCGACCGGATTGGGGATGTTCTGCGGCTGACGTTGCGAGCGATACCAGACCATCCATTCGCCATGCTCGTTCTTCGAGATCCGGCCAGAGTAGTTCTTGGATTCGAAGATCGAGGCGGTGCGCGACGCCCGCGACAGCAGGATATGATCGAACTGCGCGAACCCGCCCTGCCCGTCCGGCAGGCGCAGATCGTGGATAAGCAGGTTGCGGTCGTTGTCAGGCCCGAATTGGTGATCGAGCATATAGGCGGTCTCGCGCTCGCCCCGCATCCCCTGGCGATGGTTCCGCACCGTCGATCGCACGCGCTCGGGGAGAGCCGCGAACTCGTCGGACGCCATCACTTCGTCGGCAAATGCGATCTCGGCCGCGCGGGTCGATTTCTTGCGGATCATCGTTTCGGCGTTCCCGGATTTGGCTGCGGCAGCGGTTGAACCGCCTGCGCCGGTAGCGGCGCGGAGGCGGGAGGCACCATTGCGGGCGGCTTGGCCGGCACCAGCCTCGCCTCGAGCCGTGGCCGTGCATCCTCGATCAGCTTGCGGAACGCATCGAGCGTCGCCAGCGTGGTGATCTTGCCGATGTCGGTCGAGGCGTAGCTTCCACCGAGCGCACCCACGCCAAGGCCGAGCAACAGCCCACCGCCCACGACGCCGATATCCTTCTTGCGCGCCGACCCGCTGGCGACCGCTTCCTGGATGCCGGTGTTCACGTCGACCAGCGTCATCAGCACCTGGCTTTCGAGTGTCTTCGACTTGAGCCCGACCGCCCCGCCGAACACACCGCC
>JAPJRE010000053.1 GCA_030824725.1 Sphingomonas sp. | reverse complement strand
CCCCCATGGCGACGATCGCCGCCACCATTGCCGCCAGCTTCATCCCGTTCCTCCCCCTGTTCGTTGGCAAGCGCTATACACCGTTCGACGGCGTCACGACCAGCAGCGAGATGCCTTGCCGCGGCAGACGGAAGCGGAGCGTCGAACCCGAAAGCGGTATGGGCGCCGGCTCGATCGTCGCCAGCGCGGCCGCCTTGAGCAGCGTCGCACGCTGGGCGTCGCTTGGCGCGATCGGCGATCCCATCGCCCGCCAGGCCGCAAAGGCGTTCGAATGTGCTTCGTCGATGCGATAGTGCACCAGCCGCCCCCCCTTGGCGAGCGCCTGGGGTAGGCCGCGAAGCTCCAGCGTCACCGCCGCATCGGGACCGGGCACGTCGTCGTCATGATAGTGCCAGACGAGGATCGACAGCGTGTCGCTATCCATGCTGGCCACGCTGCCGATATCGGGGTCGCCGCGCACGCCTTCCTGCAGCACCGTATCGAGCGGCGCCTGATGGTCCGAGCCGGCATGGACATAGCGGCCGCGCATCTTGGCGAGCAGCTTGAACAGGTTCATTACCGGCAGGTCGATGCCGGCGGAGGTGAGCTGACGGAACCCGGCGAACGGCGGCTGGTCCTCAAACTCGAACGCCCAGGACAGCACGCCGTCCAGCGTCAGGCCGCGCCGCGCGGCGAGCGCCTGAAGGCGGGGAAGCGCGGCGGCGGTGTAGCTCGAATACATGGTGCCGTTGCGATAGGCGTTGGCCGGCCCCTGGCAGGCGGCGCAGCCTTCGGGATCGGACTCGCCGATGACGATCGGCTTGGTCCGCCCCGCCGGATCGGCGGCGATCGCCGCGAACTCGTGATCGGCGGCGCGCAGATGCGTGTTGAGCCCCATCCGCACATGGCTGCCCTGCCCGTCCGCGACGACGACCGGCTGGCCCTTGGCATGGAAGGACAGGAAGTCGGTGGGGGTGCCGACCGCCTTCACATGGGCGAGGAACGCGGCGAGGAAGTCGTCGCCGGCCCCGGCACTGTCCGGACCGCCGACCCGCGCCTCGGGCAGCGCCCGCCGCACGCCGCGGATCGCATGATCGTGCAGGCGGAAGAATTCCTCGCGGGTTCCGCCCCAATAATATTGCGGCAGATTGGCTTCGTTCCAGGTCTGGAAATACCAGCTGGCAACCTCGGCGCGGCCATAGCGGGTGACGCAGTGGCGCACCCATTGGAAGACCAGTTCCTCCCACTTCGCATAGTCCCGCGGCGGATAGGCCCAGCCGGTGCGCAAGGTGCCGCTGCCGGGGCGCCAATCATGCTGGTACGGCTGGGGCCTGGTTGACATCGCCTCGGGCATGAAGCCGAGTTCGACATAGGGCTTCACGCCCCGCGCGCGGTAGGTGTCGAAGATGCGATCGACGATCGTCCAGTCGTAGATCGCGCGCCCCTGGGCATCCTCGCGGTAGATACCGGTCGAGCCCCATTTGAGCGCCGGCGTGCCGTCGCCTGAGGTGAACAGGTTGTGGGTGCGAAAATAGACGCGATCGGGCAGCAGCGCGCCGAGCGTGGCGAGCGTCGTCCGGCCATCCTTCATCGTCGCGTAATTGGGCTCGTCGGCACCGAAGAAGCGCCATACCGGCCGCACCGGCCCTTCGTCCCGCGCGGCGTCGACCGCGATGGACACGGGGATCGGATCGGGATCGGCGGCGGCGAGGCCCGGCAGAAGGGCCGATGCAGCGGCGATCGCAACGAACAGCGCCTTCACTTGGGCTGCTCCAGCGGCACGATCTTGCCGCCCTTCATCACGAAGCGCACCGCGCGCACCGCCTGAAGGTCGCGGGTGGGGTCGCCGGCAACCGCGACAAGATCGGCGAGCAGGCCGGGCTTCACGCTGCCCAGCCGCGCGGCTTCTCCGGACCAGCGCGCGTTGCCCGAGGTCGCGGCCAGCAGCACGTCCGCCGGACGCATGCCCGCGGCAGCGAGCAGCACCATCTCGCGGGCATTGTCGCCATGCGCATAGACGCCGACATCGCCCCCCATGCAGATCGGCACCCCGGCGCGGAGCGCGAGCCGAAAGCTCTCGCGATTGGCGCGGACGGCGGCAGGCGCGGGCTCCGCGCCGTTCCAGCCGCGATAGCGCGATGTCGCATCGGAGGCGGCAAGCGTGGGGCAAAGCGCGATCTTCTTCGCGGCCATCGCGGCGAAGAGTGCGGGCGTGCCGCCATAGCCGTGCTCGATCGTATCGACGCCCGCCTCGATCGCGCGGCGCATGCCTTCCGCCGTGGCGGCGTGGACCGCGACCGGTCGCCCGGCGTCGTGCGCCGCGGCGACGGCTGCCTTGATTTCCTCAAGGCTCAGCGTGGGGCGGCTCTCCTCGCCGGGACGCCAGCGATAATCGGCATAGAGCTTGATCCAGTCCGCGCCCGCGGCGATCTGGCGACGCACCGCGGCGACCATCTGTTCCGGGCCAGAGACTTCCTCGGCGCCCTGCGGCACCTCCACGCCGGGCTCGAAGCCCTTGGGGCCATAGGCGCCGAGCGCGACAATCGCTCGCGTTGCCACCTGCAGCCGCGGCCCCTCCACGATCCCCTGGTCGATCGCCGCCTTCAACCCGACATCGGCATAGCCGGCCCCCTCGGTGCCGAGATCGCGCAGGCTGGTGAAGCCCGCGTGGAGCGTCGCCCGCGCCTGCGCCACCGCGCGCGCGGTGCGGAGCGCCAGCGGCTCGTGCAACACCTGATCGTCCCAGCTCGCCTCATTATAGGGGTGGAGGAAGAGATGGGCATGGCCCTCGATCATGCCGGGCATCAGCGTATTGCCGTCGAGCGCGATCACCGCCGCGCCGGGCGGGGCGTCGAGGTCGGGGCCGACCGCGACAATGCGCTCGCCCCGCACCAGCACCTGCCAGCCGGGATGCGCCTGGCCGTCGACCGCGTCGAACACCGCCATCGGCTTGAGCAGGATGGCAGGCGCCTCGGCCTGCTGCGCGCCCGCCGTGCCGCCCAGCGCCCATGCTGCAAGAACCGCGAACCAGTGCTTGGCCATTCGCTCCCCCCATTCTAGTCTGCGACCATGGATACGCTGATCCGGCGCGCGCGCAATCCGTTGCTTCTATTGGCTTTGCTCGGCGCCACCGCCGCCGCGCCCGATCCCGAGCGGGCGCGCTGGCAGGCGCAGGCCGATCGGGTGACGATCACCCGCGACAATTGGGGCATTCCCCACATCCGCGGGCGGAGCGACGCCGACGCCGTGTTCGGCATGATCTATGCGCAGGCCGAGGATGATTTCACGCGGATCGAAGCCAACTATCTGACCGCGCTCGGTCGTACCGCCGAGGCCGATGGCGAGGAAGCGCTGTGGGGCGATCTGCGCCAGCGGCTGTTCGTCGATCCGGCAGCGCTGCAGCAGGACTATGCCCGCAGCCCCGCCTGGCTGCGCGAGCTGATGCAGGCCTGGGCAGATGGCCTGAACTATTATCTCGCGACCCACCCACAGGTGAAGCCGAAGGTGCTGACGCGCTTCGAGCCCTGGATGGCGCTGAGCTTCACCGAAGGCAGCATCGGCGGCGACATCGAGCGGATCTCGCTGAGCGACCTCAAGCGCTTCTACGGCAGCCCCACGCCGCCGACGCCCGAGGAACGGGGCATCGTACCGCGCGAACCCTCGGGCTCGAACGGCATCGCGATCGCGCCCAAGCAGACGGCGGATGGGCGCGCGCTGCTGCTGATCAACCCGCATACCAGCTTCTATTTCCGCTCCGAAGCCCAGGTGACCAGCGATGCCGGGCTGAACGTCTATGGGGCGAGCACCTGGGGGCAGTTCTTCGTCTATCAGGGCTTCAATGCCCAGGCGGGCTGGATGCACACCTCCGCGACGGTCGACAATGTGGATGCCTTTGCCGAGCGCATCCTGCGCAAGGGCGATGGCTGGGCCTATCGCTATGGCGACGAGTTGCGGGCGGTGCAGGCGCGGGTGGTGACGCTGCGCTATCGCAGGCCCGACGGATCGCTGGGAGAACGCCGCTTCACCACCTGGCGAACGCATCACGGGCCGATCGTGGCGACGAAGGATGGGCGCTGGATCGCCACGGCGCTGATGTGGCGCCCGATCCCTGCGCTCGAGCAGAGCTTCCTGCGCACCAAGGCCACCGATCTTGCGAGCTATCTCAAGGTTGCCGAGCGCAAGGCCAATGCGTCCAACGACACGCTGTTCGCCGATGCCAAGGGCGAGATCGCCTTCCTGATGCCGCAGTTCATGCCCGTGCGCGACGATCGGTTCGACTATACCAAGCCCGTCGACGGCAGCGATCCGGCCACCGACTGGAAGGGCCTGCACAGCCTGGCGAGCCTGCCCAGCGTACTGAACCCGAACACAGGCTGGGCGCACAACACCAACGACTGGCCCTGGCAGGCCGCGGGCCCTGATAGCCCGAAGGCGAAGGACTATCCGCGCTACATGGACCAGGCGGGCGGCAACGCCCGCGGCGTGCACGCCGAGTTGCTGCTGACCGGAAAAAGCGGCTGGACCGCCGAGAAACTGCGCGCCGCAGCCTTCGATCCCTATCTGCCCGCCTTCGCCCGGCTCGTGCCCGATCTGGTGAAGGCATGGCAGGCGCTGCCGGCGGCGGATCCGCGGCGCGCGGCACTGGCCGCGCCGATCGCGACGCTCGCGGGGTGGGACTATCGCTGGAGCGCGGATTCGGTCGCGACCAGTCTCGCCATATTCTGGGGCGACCAGCTGTGGCGCGAGGTCGGCAGCTTCGCGCAGGCGGAACGGAAGAACGTGCCCGACTATATCGCTGCCATGGTCGACGCGCCGACCCGGCTCGCGGCGCTGTCCGCCGCAATCGACCGGCTGGCGCGCGACTTCGGGACGTGGCGGACGCCCTGGGGCCAGATCAACCGCTTTCAGCGGCTCGACGGCGCGCTGCGGCCGCATTTCGACGATGCCCGGGCCTCGACGCCGGTGCCGTTCACCTCGGCACAATGGGGCAGCCTCGCCTCGTTCGGCGCCAAGGCCTGGCCGGGTACCAAGCGCTATTATGGTACCAGCGGCAACAGCTTCGTCGCGGTGGTATCGTTCGGGCGGCGGGTCGAGGCGGCGGCGGTGATGGCCGGTGGGCAGAGCGGCGACCCCGCCTCGCCGCACTTCGCTGACCAGATCGATCGCTATGCGGCGGGTGCGCTGAGAAAGGTGTATTTCTATCCTGAGGAACTGGCCGGCCATGTCGAGCGCCGCTACCGCCCCGGCGATCCGGCCGCGCCGGCGCGTTGACGGTTTCCGGGTTCAGCCGGAGACGATTTGGCGCTGATATCCCGGAAGGCCTGCCGGCAGCGGGGGGCGCTCAGCGGCTCGTCGCCACATCCGGATAGCGTTCGAGCAGCGCGCTGGTCACCCCGTTGGTCCAGCCGAAGCCGTCCTGCAGCGGATATTCGCCGCCGCCGCCCGGCACCTGCGCCTCGACGTCATATTTCTCGAGCATCTTGCCCGTGGCGCGATAGGCGCGGTCGACCGTCGCCAGCCAGCGCCCGGCAATGTCCTTCGCCAGATCGCGCTGGCCATAGCCGGCGAGCCCGTCGATCGCGACCCATTGCAGCGGCGCCCAGCCATTGGGGGTATCCCATTGCTGGCCTGTCCGGTTGCCGGTGGTGCGCAGGCCGCCCGGGGCGACCAGCCTGGAACGGACGGTGGCGGCGACGGCGCTCGCCTGCGCGTCGCTCGCCGCGCCTACGAACAGCGGGAACAATGTCGCGGCCGAGAGCACCGGGGTCGCCTGCTGCTGGCGCCAGTCGTAATCGGCGTAGCGTTGCTCGGCGCCGAGCCACAGATAGGTGTCGATCGCCTTGCGGCGCTGGGCGGCGCGGCGGGTGAAGTCGGCCGCGCAGTCCGCATCGGCGAGCGTCGCGCAGCGCTGCGCGATCCCGCGCTCCATCGCCCAGAGCAGGCTGTTGAGGTCGACCGGCACGATATCCGTCGTGTGCACGGTCGCCAGCGTCTTCCCGTCGGCCAGCCAGCGCGAGCTATAGTCCCAGCCGCTTTCCGCACCCGCCCGCAGGTCGCGATAGACGGCGGTGAGCGGGCGGCCCGCCGCGGCCTTGCCGGTGTTCACGTCCTCGCGATAGCTTTCGTCGCGCGGCGTCTCGCGCGCGTCCCAATAGCGGTTGAGCAGGCTGCCATCGGCCATCCGCACGACATGCTCGCACGCCGCCTGCGCCGCCGTGATGCAGCCCGCCCCGCGCATCCAATAGCCATATTCGCTGCGTAATGCCACGAGGCGGGTGCGCAGCACCGCAGGATCGCGCGCGTCCGACAGGTCGAGCATCAGGGCGAAGAAGGGCGGCTGCGAGCGGCTGAGATAATAGCTGCGGGTGCCGTTGGGGATATGGCCGTAACGCTGGATAAGGCTGACGAAGTCGTCGAGCATGTGCTCGACCATCGCCTGCTGGCCATCGACCTTGAGGCCCAGCATGGTGAAATAGCTGTCCCAGTAATAGATCTCGCGGAAACGCCCGCCGGGGACGACATAGGGCGCCGGCAGCGACAGCGCCGAGCTGCCCGGCTCGGGCGTCAGCGCCGGGCGCGACAGCACCGGCCACAGCGCCCGGACGTGCGCGCGCAGACCGAGCTTCTCCTGCGGCACCGGCGCGCCGTTGCCCGGCGCCGGCAGCGTGAAATGCGCCTCGACGAACGCTTTCAGCGCCTCGCGCGTCCTGGGCTTCGCCTTGCGATAGGCCGCCAGGATCGCCGCCGGATCCTCCTTGGGTACCGCATCGACGAAGGTCTTCCCGTCCGGGAATACCTGCGCCATCTGCACCGCATCGAACAGCGGGCCGAACAGCTGGGCCGGGCTCTGCGGCTCGGGGTCGGTCGCGGCGACGCACAGCAGGGCGGCGATCGGGAGCAGGCGGCGGATCATCGGGTCATCCTCATCGGGCGCAGAACGCACGAGGCCGGCCAAGCGCTGCGCCCGGCCGGCCCCTCGGGGGTGTTCAGAAGTGGTAGGACGCGCTGAACAGCGCCGACCGGCCGAGGATCGGCCGCGCCAGGATCACCCCGCTGCCCTGCGATCCGATCGTGCGCGGATTGCCCTCGGTCAGCCCGATCGTGTTGGTGATGTTGTCGACCGAGGCCAGGAGCGTGATCCGCTTGGTGACGTCCACGGTCAGCCCTGCGTCCCATTTGTAATAGTTGGGCAGCAGCTGCGCGTTCTGCACATCGGAGAAGCGGTCGCCGATATAGGTGACCGAGGTGAACAAAGTCGCCTTGCTCTCGGAGCCAAACTCCACCGAATAGGCCGGCGAGACGCGCCACTGCCACTTGGGCTGGCGCTGCACGCGATTGCCGGTCAGGTTGGTCGCGCCGTTATCGGTGAAAAAGTTGCGATACTTGCTGTCGAGATAGGTGCCCGAAAAGCCGATCGTGAAGTTGCGCACCGGCCGCAGCTCGCCTTCCAGCTCGACGCCGGTCGCGCGCGCCCCGCCGATCGAGGCGATCGGCGCGCCGCTGGTGATCACCGTGGTGGCGAGGCCGTTGAAGTCGTTGTGGAACACGGTGAGATAGGCGCTCGCCAGATCGGTCGAGACCTTCAGCCCGCCTTCATAGGTATCGACCCGCGGCGCCACGGTGATGCCGTCGCGGAGGTTGTCGAAGAAGGGGAAGCTGTTGCCGCGGCTGTAGCGCAGGAACAGCCCGATCGCGCGGGTGAAGTCGTAGTTGGCGCCCGCCGTCCATGACCATTTCTCGCCGCGATAGCGGATCGTCGAGAAGGTGCCGTTCAGCACCGCATCGCTGTTGTCGTACAGCGTGTTCGGATTGCCATCGAGGCCGCCCGCCGGCGCGGTGCCGTTATTCTCCAGCGTGCCGTCGACCGAGTGGTGCTGGTAGCGCAGGCCGGCATCGAGGCGGAGCTGGTCGTTCACCTGCAGCTCGTCCACCGCATAGACCGCCGCGTCCTTGCCGTCATAATCGGCGTTGACGTTGAAGGTGGAGCCGCTGCTGAACCCGTTCCGCGTCACGATGCGACCATCGGCCAACGTGAGGTTCAGGCGGCGCGCATTGGGCTCGGCGGTGAGCAGCTGGCTATTGCCGAGGTTCCACAGGTCGCGCGAGGAATAGGCCGCGTAATAGACGCCCGCCGTGAAGGTGTTGCCGCCCTTCTTCCATTCGAGCGCGAGATCGTTGGAGAAGTTCTCGATGCTCTTCTGCACGCGCCACAGCCCGGCCTCGACCACCTGCGTCGTGCCGGGCACCGCCTGGCCGCCGTTGACGAAGCTGAGGCTGCCGATCGCGCCGCCCTTGCTCGCCGCATAGGCCGAGGCGCTCTGCGGCGGGGCGCCGCCGGGGACGAGGCCGGTGGTGTCGGCATCGCCCTTCAGCCAGCTTAGGCGATCGCGCAGCTTGACGCCTTCACCCAGCCCATATTCGAAATTGCCGCCGAGATTGACAACGTCCGCCCCGCGCCCATCGGCGAGGTCCACACGCGTGCCGTCGTTGAGCACGCCCAGCCGGGTCTCGCCACCCGCCAGCGTGCCGCTGCCCGCATCGAAACTGCCGTACTGGCTGATCTTCTTGCCGTTCTGCACCACCGGGATCGGCAGCAGCCACTGGCCGCGATCGTTGAGATAGCGGCCGAACACCAGCACCGAGCCATTGTCGAAATCATGCCGGACATTGGCGGTGATCTGCCCGCCCTTCTCGGCGGTGAAGCGCGGATTGCGCACGCCGTTGCCCGCCGAATAATAGCCGCCGACCATATAGGTCGTGCTCGCTCCGAGCGGCCCGGAGAGATAGCCGTCAGCGCGCACGTCGCCATAGCTGGCGACGCCGAGCTTGAGCAGATTGTCCGGCGTCGCGCCGCCCTCGCGCTGGACGAAGTTGATCGTCAGGCCCGGCTGGCCGGAGGAAAACAGCGCCCCGGTGCCGCCGCGCACCGCCTCCACCCGCTTCAGCGTCGAATCGATGCGGATCAGCTGCGAGTTTTCGAGGAAGGAAAGCGTCGGCGGCGAGAAGATCGGCACGCCTTCGGACTGGATCGTCACATATTCGGCGTCGCCGCCCGAAGGATAGCCGCGCACGAAAATATTGGCGCCGTTCTTGCCGCCCGAACTCTCCACGCTGATTCCGGGGACGACGCGGAGCACTTCGGCGGTGCTGGCCGGTGCCAGCCGTTCGATCGCGGCATCGTTGATCGTGGTGACGGCGAAGGACGCATCCTGGCGGCGGGTGCCCGCGCCGGCGGTGCCGGTCACGACGATTTCGGGGTCGTTGGCAGCGGGTTCCTGCTGCGGGTCCGCCGCGGCGACCTGCGTTTGCCTGGCCCGCGCGGCGGGTGCAGCCGCCGCTCCCTCGGTGCCGCCGCCCTCGACGACGAAGGTACCGCTGGCGGTGGTGCGGTAGCGCAGGCCACTGCCGGCGAGCAGCATCGCCAGCGCGCGGTCGACGCCGTAGCGGCCGCGCAGTTCGGGTGCGCGCTTGCCGCGGACGAGGTCGGGGGCGAACAGGATCTGGCGGCCGCTCTGGCGGGCGAATTCGGTGAGCGCGGCGCCGAGAGCGCGGCTGCCGATCGCCAGGCTGACGGTGGCTTCGGGCGCAGGCGCGGCGAGCGCTGGCGTGAGCGCGCAGGCGGCGACGCCGGCGAGCGCCAGGCTGCGGACGAGCGTGGAAAGGGTGCGGGGCATCAGGATCCTCCCAAATCGGTTCACGAGGCGCCGTCTGGTGCAGCGCTTCTACCCGCCATGACGCAGCCGATCCGAAAACCCGAACCTGCCCCCGCGAAAAAACTTCAGCGGCGGCTGGAAAGCTCGATCGTCCCGTCGCTGCGCGTCACCGCCTGCACGGGGAAGCTGGTTTCCAGCGCCTCGGCGAAGGTCGCGCTTTCGCCGGTGCGGAAGGCGCCGCTGATCCGCAGCGCGCCGGCACGGCCATCCTTCACCACCAGCGCGTGCGGGGCATAGCGGTTGAGTTCGGCCACGGCCTCGGCGAGCGGCGTGTCGGCGAACACCACCAGCCCTTCGCGCCAGGCCTCGAGCTGGCGGGCGTCGCCGCCGTGGCGCAGCGTCATGCGGCCACCGCGCGCAACCAGCAGGTCGTTGGGCACCATCGCCACCGCACCGACGGTCACCTTCCCCTCGACGAGCAGCACGGTGGTGCGGTCGGCATCCAGCCGCACGTCGAAGGCGGTGCCGTGCGCGATCACATCATGCGCACCGGCGGTGACGCGGAACGGCCGCGGCTGGCCCTTGGCGACGTCGAACCAGGCCTGGCCGCGCTCCAGGATCAGGTGGCGCTCGGTCGGCGTATAGGCGACGCGCACCGACGTCGCGGTGTTGAGCGTCAGCCGCGAGCCGTCGTCGAGCATCATCGACAGCCGCTGGCCCACGCCGGTGCTGAACCGCCGGGTCTCGGCGCTCGCCACCGTCGGCGAACCGCGATGCTCGGCGGCGTACCAGCCGGCCAGCGGCAGCGCGACCAGCGCCAGCGCCGCGAGTGCGGCCCCCGCCTTTTGCTTGCGCGCCGCCGATCGCGCACGATGCACCGCGACGCGGGTCGCGGTCGCCTGCCGGAGTGCCAGCAGCTCGGGATGTGCGGCGAGGGAACGGGCGCAGTCGTGCGTCGCCTCGACCCGGGCGAAAGCCTCGGCATGGGCAGGGTCTGCCATACGCCAGCGCTCGAACGCCTCGGGTGGCGCGGCGTCGGGGTCGCGCGCCAACCGCTCGTGCCAGCGCGCCGCCTCGGTTGCGATCGTCGTCGTGGCGGTCCCGTCAGTCTTCACGCCACGCCTCCAGTGCCGTGGTCACGTGCGCCATCGCACGCGCCACATGTTTCTCCGTCGCCCGGGTCGAGATGCCGACCAGCCGGGCGATATCGGCGATCTTCAGCCCTTCGAGCACGCGCAGCACGAAGATGTCGCGCGTGCGCTCGGGCAGCTCCAGCAGGGCATCGCGGAGCCGGAGCACCGCTTCCCTACCCTCCAAGACGCGCTGGGCCGTGAAATCCGAACCGGGATGTGCCTCGTCGTCCCAGCTTTCATGGGGGCCGCCCCGCGCCGCCTCGCGGCGGGCGCGATCGCGCAGGGTGTTGGCGGCGGTGACGAACAGGAAGCGATCGGGCTGATCGATAACGCCCGGATCGGGCATCCGGCTGAGCTTGAGGAACACGTCCTGCACCAGATCGGGCACGTCGTCGCGGATGGCGACGCGACGCTCGAAGAAGCGCGCCAGCGGCCGCGCATACCGGCGTGCGAGCTGGTCCAGCAACGCGCCGCGCTCGACCTGCCCTCCCCGCTTCCTGTCCGGCCGCATCTTTTCGTGCTCCCTGGCACCCGCTTGTGCGCGTGCTCGGCCGGCGGGGCAAGGGTGCCGGGTTGGCGGGCTCCGAAAAGCCTGCGCGACGTCCGTCATGGAGACGCCGGCCAACAAGATTCACGTCATCGCCACGACGCCGAGCTGTCATGAAATCGTATCCACCATTTTCTAGCGAGGGGGCATGGGAGTAAGCAAGGTCGCCTTCGAAACCGTGCTGGGGTCCGGATGGGCCCGGCTGCGCGATCAGATCGCCCGAATGACTCGACGCGACGATGCCGAGGATTTGCTCCACGAGGCGTGGATCGGCATTGCGGAGCGGCAGGTGGAGCCGGCAAACGCGGCGGCACTGCTCGCGCGCAGCGCCGCCAATCGCGGCATGGATGCCTATCGGCGCGAGCGGCGGATCGGCGCCATGCTGGTGGCCGATGCGGCACGCGCCGCCGAAGCCACCCCAGACCTTCGCCCCCTGCAGGACGAAATGCTGATTGCGCGCCACCGACTTGAAAGGCTGCGGGTCGGCGTAGCGCAGCTCAGCCCCCGCACGCGCGAGATCTTCTTGATGCACCGGCTGGACGGGCGTAAATATCGCGAGATTGCGCAAGACCTCGGCATCAGCCAGAGCGCTGTCGAAAAGCATATCGCCCGGGCGATGGCGCATCTTACCGACTGGATGGAGCATTGGTGACGTGATCTTCCGCAGTGAGCCGGAACATGCCAACCGGCAGGCGGGAGAATGGCTGGCACGATTGCATGCGGACGATCGCGGGGCGGAGGACGACGCGGCGTTCCGCGCCTGGCTTCGCGCCGATCCGTCGCATCAGGATGCCTTCGAGCGTGCCGCCATGGTCTGGGACGCGATGCCGGGCCTGTCCTCCACCGATTTCGTGCCCGCGGCTGCCCCTGCTGCCCTCGTCTCGCGCCGGATGGTGCTGGCGGGTGGCGGCGCCGTCGTCGTCGCCGCCGGCCTGACGCTCGGCTGGCGCGAAGCCTATGCGGGTGTCTACCGCACCGGGATCGGCGAACAGCGCCGGCTGGTGCTGGAGGACGGCAGCCGGGTGATGCTCGATACCGACACGCGCATCCGCTTCCGCATGGAAAACGACGTCCGCATGCTGCGCTTGGGGCTGGGGCGGGTCGATCTCGACATCGCCGCGGATCCCCGGCCGTTCGTGATCGACTTGGGCGGGCGGCGCGCGACGGCGCGGGCCGGCCGGCTCGATCTGCGGCGCGAGGGCGATGCGGTGGCGCTGACCGCGATCCAGGGCAGCGCTCGCGTCGATACCGGGGGAGCGCCGGTGGCCCTGGCGCCGGGCAATCGCATCGCGATGGCGGCCGGACGGCCCGATCGGGTCGACCAGCCCGAACTCGATGATCTGGTTGCCTGGCAGAGCGGCCGGCTCGCCTTTCGCGACGAAACGCTCGCCAACGCCACGGCCGAGATGAACCGTTATTCCACCCATGCGCTGGTAATCGCCGATCCACGCGCGGCCGCGCTGCGGCTGAGCGGCGTCTACCGCGTCGGCGATTCCGAGGCCTTTGCCCGCTCGCTCGCGCTGCTGCTGCCGGTTCGCGTCGCCAGCGACGGCGAGAAGATCCGCATTTCCTCCACCGGCCGCTGATTTTTTCTGCGAGAGGGTGGGGAAAATCGCGCCCCGCACGTCGAGGGATCGGGCGCTCGCCAGGGGCGCTACAGGGGAAACAGATTCATGCAGAACTTGAAGCGGCAGCTTTGCCGGTCGGCGGCGCTCGCACTCACGCTTTCCACGATCGCGATGGCGACGGCTGCGGAGGCGCAGGGAACCGTGCGCCGCGCGCGCCTCACGATCGCGGCACAGCCGATGGATCGCGCGCTCGAACAGCTGGCGCGCCAGAGCGGCAGCGACATCCTGTTCACCCGCGACGCGGTGGCGCAGTATAAGGCGCCCGCGCTTTCCGGCGAGTTCGACGCCGAAACGGCGGTGCGCCGCCTGATCGCCGGTACGCCGCTCACCGTGGTCCGCGACGGTTCGGGCACGCTGATCGTACGGGCCGCGACGGCCACCGCGCGGCCGACCCAGACGAGCGCCGCTGAGGCGACCGCCCCGGCGGAGGAGATTGTCGTCACCGCGAACTTTTCCGACGGCGTCGAGCGCGCGCTGGACGTGAAGCGCAATGCGGACTCGATTTCCGACGCCGTCGTCGCCGCGGACATCGGCAAGCTCCCCGCATTCAACGTGGCGGAAGCGCTGCAGCGCGTGCCCGGCGTCACCATCGTGCGCGAAGCCGGCGAAGGCCAGTTCATCAGCGTCCGCGGCCTCGGCCCCAATTTCCAGGCGGTGACCTTCGACGGCATGCCGCTGGCGTATAACGAGAATATCCGCAACTCCGGCCAGTCCGGCCGCCAGTTCCGGCTACAGGTACTGCCGGCGCAGCTGATCGACAGCGTCGTCGTCACCAAGTCGCCCACCGCCGATCTGGTGGAAGGCGGCATCGGTTCCTCGGTCGACATCCGGCTGATCAAGCCGCTCGATCGCAGCCCGTTCCTCGCGGTCAGCGCCTATGGCGGCTATGAGGCGCGCACCGACAAGCTCCAGCCCAATGGCGCGATTTCGGCGGGGTGGCGCAATAATGCCCACACCTTCGGCGTGCTCGCGGGCCTGTCCTACACCAAGCGCAACGTGCAGTTCGATCGCCTCCGCATCGGCTGGCAGGACACCGCCGTTCCCGGCTTCGGCACGATCCGCGCGCCGGGCGACGCCCAGCCCTATCTCGAGTTGGAGAATCGCGAGCGGATCAGCGCGGTGGCCGGCGTGCAATGGCGCCCCGCGACGAACGTGGAGGTGAAGCTCGACGGCATCTTCTCGCAGTTCAACAACGAGACCACCGAACGCCGCCTGACGTATTACATCCCCAGCCAGATCGCCCGGCTGGATCCGGCAACCGCGGTGGTGCGCGACGGACGGCTGGTGGCGGGCACGATCCGCGGCGCGCGGATGCGCAACTATGCCGAATATATGGACCAGTCGCACCGCAACCTCCAGCTGAACGGCACCGTGAAGCTCGATCTGGCCGGCTGGCGGATCGAGCCGCGCTTCAGCTATGCGCAGGCGACCAGCGACCTCGATACCCCGATCCAGCGCGTGCAATACCGCACCGCCGATCGCGCCGGCGGCAACCTGACCTTCGATTTCAGCAACGACGTGGTGAACGACGGCAAGGTCAACGCGCTGTTCACCGATCTCGACCTGACCAACGCCTCAGGGATGATCTTCGAGAGCTTCGCGGTGCGCCCGATCAACTCGAAGGACGAGGACAAGACGGCGGTGCTCAACGTCGGGCGCGATCTCGATTTCGGGCTCGGCGGCGTTCGCTTCACCGGGCTGCGCTTCGGCGGACAATATTCGGACCGCTTCCGCGACTATCAGCGCCGCGACCGCAATGCCGCGGCGCTGCGCCCGGGCGCGACGCGGACGGCGGCGTATCTCGGCTATCCGGTGCCCTCCAACGCGTTCGACCAGTCGATCGAGAAGCGCCAGCCCTGGGCGAACGTCGATTGGGGGCTGTTCAACCAGAACTACACGCTGGGCAGCGAATATGACGGGGTGAGCCCCAGCGCCTATGATCTGAAGCCCACCGCCGCCGATCTGCAGAATTCCTATCGCATCGGCGAGAGGATCGCGGCCGGCTATGGCCGCGTGGACTTCGCGGCGGATCTGGGCGCCGTGCCGGTTACCGGCAATCTGGGCGTGCGCTATGTCCGCACCCGAACCGATGTGCGCGGCACCACCGTCTCGCCGGTCTCCGACGGCAAGGGCGGCGTGACCACCACCGTCACCCCGGTGACGACTCGCGCCAGCTATGACGAATGGCTGCCAAGCGCCAATGCGACGCTCAAGTTCCTCGACAACGTCCAGCTGCGGCTCGGCATCGCCAAGACGATGACCCGCCCGTCGCTTTCCGAGCTGCGCAACTCGATCAACACCAACAGCGTCACCGTGACCAGCAT
>JAPJRE010000052.1 GCA_030824725.1 Sphingomonas sp. | reverse complement strand
GCGGCGCGACCGAGACGCTGCTGATCGACCGCGGCTTCGCCGATCCCATGCCGATTCTCGCCGCGCTGGCGGAAGCCGGTTGCGAGCTGCGCGGCGATGCCGAGGTGCAAGCGCTCGACGCGCGCGTACGGCCGGCGACGGAGGAAGACTGGGACACCGAATATCTCGAGGCGATTCTGTCGGTGAAGCTGGTCGACGGCGTCGAGGCCGCCATGGCGCATATCGCCGCGCACAGCTCGCACCACACCGACGCCATCATTACCGACGATGCGGAAACGGCGACGCGGTTCCTGAACGGCGTCGACAGCGCGATCGTGATGTGGAACGCCTCGACCCAGTTCGCCGATGGCGGCGAGTTCGGGCTGGGCGCCGAGATCGGCATCTCTACCGGCCGCCTCCACGCCCGCGGGCCGGTGGCGCTGGAGGGGCTGACGACCTACAAATGGCTGGTGCTCGGCACCGGTCAGGCGCGGCCTTGAGCGATACGGTTATCCTCTGGCGCCCCGTCGGGCCTGCCGAACTGGCCTTGATCCAAGCCAGTGGCATGTCTGCTTTCCCGCCGCGGCTCCCGGAGCAACCCATTTTCTATCCGGTTACGACGGAAGAATATGCGGTGAAGATCGCACGGGATTGGAACGTGCCCGAAAGCGGCGCTGGCTTCGTAACCCGCTTTGCCGTCGACGCTGCTTTCCTGGCGAGATACCGGGTGGAGGAAGCGGGTGGTCGTGCGCATCGCGAGTACTGGATTCCCGCGGAGGATCTGGAGGCGTTCAACGCGGCGATCCTGGGGCCCATTGAAGTGGTGCGCAGCTTCCCTGAGCAAAACGCTCCGACTTCCTAGCAGCTTGATGCAATTTCCCGGTCCGCATAGAGTCCCGCGATGACCGAGCCACGGAAGATCACCGCCGATGCGATGCCCCGCGTCGTGGAAACGGAGGCCGCGTTTCGTGCCTTTTTACAGGAAGGGCTCGACGCGGTAGAGCGCGGGGATGTTGTTCCTCATGCGCAAGTGATGGCCGAGTTGGATGCCATGATTGCCCGGCATCGGGCTCGCTGCCGTTGACGGCCGGGGCATACTGGCTCGTCATCCGTTGAAACGCATCGGACTTCTCGGGGGCTCGTTCAATCCGGCACATCGCGGGCATCGGCGGCTCTCGCTGCATGCCCTTCGCGCGCTCGATCTCGACGAGGTGTGGTGGATGGTCTCACCGGGCAATCCGCTCAAGGACAAGGCCGGCATGGCGCCGTTCCAGGCGCGCATGGCCTCGGCACGGGCGATGGCGCGGCATGCGCCGATCCGCCCGACCGCGATCGAGAAGCGGATGAAGACCCGCTACACCGCCGACACACTCACCAAGCTGCCGCGGCTCTATCCGAATCACCGCTTCATCTGGCTGATGGGCGCGGACAATCTGGCGCAGTTCCATCGCTGGGAACGGTGGCGGCACATCGCCCGTCAGGTTCCGATTGCGGTTATCGCGCGTCCGGGGTATGACAGGGGCGCCCATGCAAGTCCTGCAATGGGTTGGCTGCGGCGCGCTGTGCGGCCCGCAGGCCAGGCGAAACATTGGACGCGATGGAGATTGCCGGCACTTGTGCTGTTGCGCTTCCGCCCCGATCCGACGTCGGCAACACGCCTTCGGGCTGCCGATCCTGCCTGGCACCGGCGATTCCTCGGGTCTTCTCCGCAGTTGGAACAGGAGAGCCCGGCGCCGTCTCCACCCGTTTTGCACAGACCGTCGCTAGACTAGGAGCAACCTTGGCCACTTCCCCCAATATGCAGCGTTCGAACGACGCCGACAGCGTCGAAGCGCTGCATAGGCTCGTGCTCACCTCGCTGGAGGACGATCAGGCGGTGGAAACCGTCTCGATCCCCCTCGCCGGTAAGAGCAGCATTGCCGATTACATGGTGATCGCATCGGGTCGCTCGACCCGGCAGGTCGCCTCGATGGCGATGAAGCTGGCAGACAAGATCAAGGCCGAGCAGGGCCGAACGCCCCGCGTCGAAGGCCTGCCCGCCGCCGACTGGGTGCTGATCGACGCGGGCGACGTGATCGTCCACCTGTTCCGCCCGGAAGTGCGCAGCTTCTACAATCTCGAGCGGATGTGGTCGTTCGAGGGTCAGGCCTGATCTGATCCCGAAGGTCCGCGCGCAATGCTGCTGCACATCGTCGCGCGCGGCCGGATCGGGCGCAGCCCCGAGGCCGAACTGGTCGATCGCTATCTCAAGCGGGTGACCTGGGGCACACGCGTCACCGAACTGCCCGATACCGGCGGCAAGATGCCCGTGCTCGCCCCCGGCACCCGCGTGGTGATGCTCGACGAACTGGGCGAGAACCTGCCCTCCAGGACGCTGGCGACCCGGCTCGGCGCCTGGCGCGACGACGGGGTGCGCGAGACGCGCTTCCTGATCGGCGCGGCGGACGGCTTCGACGACGCCGATCGCCAGGCTGCGGACATGCTGCTCAGCTTCGGCAAGGCGACCTGGCCGCACATGATGGCCCGCGCGATGCTCGCCGAGCAGCTGTGGCGCGCGGTCTCGATCCTCGCCAACCATCCTTATCACCGCGAAGGCTGATGAGCCCATCGCGCGGCCTCGGCATCGCGGCGGCGCTGGTCGCGATCGTCGCGACGGGCGTGCTCGCCCGACCCCAGCCTGACGCCACGCAAAAGGCCGCGCGGGTGGTGACGGAGACCTCGCAGGCAGCGCAGGCGGCGGAACGACGCGCCGCCGAACTCGACCGCGCCGCAGCCGGCGAAAGAGACGGCGAAGCCCGCGCCCGCGCCGAACAGGCAGCGGCCGCGCAGCGGATCAAGGCGGCCGAAGCCGAGCAGACCGCCGCCGAGGCGCGCGCGGCACTGCTCGACCGGCTGCTGGCCCGCCAGCGTACCGCCTTCGCCGAACGCCAACGCCCGGCGCTCGAACTCGTCGCCGCGCTGCAGGCGATGGCGCGCCGCCCGGCAGTGCTGGCGCTGGCCCAGCCGGGATCGGCGCAGGACCTCGTCCATGTCCGCATGACGCTCGCCAGCCTGCTGCCTGCGATCGAGACGCGGAGCGCCGGCGTGCGGGCGGACCTGGCCCGGTCGCGCGCGCTGCGCGCCGCCGCCGGCAAGGCGGTTGCCGAACTGCGAACCCGCCGCGCCGTGCTCGAATCCCGGCGGCTGGCGGCGCTCCAGCTCGAATCCGAACACCGGATGCGTGCGATGACGCTCGGCCGCGACGCGCTGGTGGAATCGGATCGCGCGCTAGTGCTCGGCGAAAAGGCGCGCGACCTCGCCGCCGAGGAGGACCGGCGCCAGGGTGCCGCGCAAGTGCGATCGGACCTGCTCGTCCTGGCCGGACCGCTGCCGCGCCCCGGCACTGCGAGCGGACGCGCGCTTGGGTCCGCGCCGTATCGCTTGCCCGTCGCCGGCCGGCTCGTCACCGGATTCGGCGAGATCTCGTCCGCCGGCATCCGCGCCCGCGGCCCCAGCTTCGCGGTGCAGCCAGGGGCGACGGTGGTTGCACCCGCCGCTGGCACCATCGTCTATGCCGCGCCCTTTGCCGGCTATGGGCGGGTGGTGATCGTCAATCACGGCAAGGGCTGGACCAGCCTGATCGCAGGTGTTTCGACGCTCGCGGTGCGCCCCGGCGCCAAGGTGGCGCAAGGGGCAGCCCTCGGCACCGCCGGCCGGCACATCACGGTCGAGCTGCGCCGCCGCGGGCAGCCGCTGGACCTGACCCAATTGCTCGACTGACACCGCGTGCAAATCCCGTTAGTCTCGCCTACATTAGCCAGATCGCCCTTCCGGAAAGTCTCTTGATGCTGCGTTCGTTTCTTCAGGTTTCCGCCGCCGTCGGCGCACTCGCGATCATTCCCATCACATCCGGTGCCATGGCGGGGGTCGATACCAGCAGCTATCGCGAGCTCGATACCTTCATGGAAGTCTACAACACCGTGAAGGCGAACTATGTCGACAAGGTCGACGACAAGACGCTGGTGAAGGGCGCGATCGAAGGCATGCTGGCGGCGCTCGATCCGCACAGCAGCTATGCCGACGGGCTCGATTTTGACAATCTCAAGATCCAGACCGAGGGCAATTATGGCGGCCTCGGCCTCACCGTCACCCAGCAGGACGGCGCGGTGAAGGTGATCGCGCCGACAGAGGACGGCCCCGCCGCCAAGGCCGGGATCAAGTCCGGCGACTTCATCACCCATCTGGATGGCAAGTTCATCGTCGGCGGCAGCCTGGACGAGGCGATCACCCAGATGCGGGGGCAGCCCGGCACCAAGATCGCGCTCACCATCGTGCGGCCGGGCGCCGAGAAGCCGCTGCAGTTCTCCCTCACCCGCGAGATCATCACCCAGAAGCCGGTGAAGTGGGAGATCAAGGACGGCGTCGGCATCCTCAACATCAACACCTTCACCGCGCACACCGGCGGCGACACCGCGCTCGCCATCCAGGCGATCGAGAAGAAGCTGGGCCACAAGCCGCTCGGCTATATCGTCGATCTGCGCGAGAATGGCGGCGGCCTGCTGACCGAGGCGATCGCGGTGGCCGACGTGTTCCTGACGCATGGCGAGATCGTCTCGCAGCGCGGCCGCGAGAAGACCGATATCGAGCGCTATTATGCGGAAAGCGTGTTCCCGGGCGATCTCGCCAAGGGACTGCCGGTGATCGTGCTGACCGATTCGGGCACCGCCTCCGCCTCGGAGATCGTCGCCGGCGCGCTGCAGGACCATCACCGCGCAATCGTGATGGGCGTGCGCAGCTTCGGCAAGGGATCGGTGCAGACGATCATGCCGATGGGCCAGCGCGCCGCGCTGCGCCTCACCACCGCGCGCTACTTCACGCCCTCGGGCCATTCGGTGCAGGAAGGCGGCATCAAGCCGGATATCGTCGTGCCGCAGCTCTCCGATCCCGATTACAAGTCGCGCCCGGTGCTGCGCGAGGCCGATCTGCGCCGCCACCTGATCAACCAGGAGAAGGTGGACGACAGCGTCCTCGAGGAAGATACCGGCACCGATCCCCGCTTCACCGCCACCGCGGACGAGCTGAAGAAGAAGGGCATCGAGGACTTCCAGCTGAGCTATGCGGTGCAGACCCTCGCCCGGCTGGGCAAGACCGCCGCTGCGGGGGCTGCGAAGTGAGCCGGATGCCGCGCAACGTGCCGGTGCTCGCCCGCTGGCTGGCGCTGCTGCTGCCGCTGGCACTGCTCGGCGGCGCGCTGGGATCGCAGTTCATCGGCGGCCTGGTGCCGTGCGAGATGTGCGTCTGGCAGCGCTGGCCGCATCTCGGCGCCATCCTCGTCGCGCTGCTCGCCTTCTTCGTCCGCGGGCGGCGGCAGGTGGCGGTGCTGGTGCTGCTCGCCGCGCTACTGATCGCGTTGAGCGGGGCGATCGGCGTCTATCATGCCGGCACCGAATATCATTGGTGGCAGGGCATCACCCAATGCACCGCCGCGCCGACGCAGGGCTCGCCGATGGACATGCTCACCGAGGCGCTGCGTCGCCCGATCGTGCGCTGCGACGTGCCCCAATGGACGATGTTCGGCATCAGCCTGGCGGGGTATAACGCCATCCTGTCGCTGGGCGGCGCGGTGCTGATCGCGCTGCTCGCCACGCGGAGGACGGTACGATGAGCTGGAAGCCGGGCGATCGACGCGAGAGTCACGACGCGATGGTCCGTGTGGACCAGGCGGGCGAATATGGCGCGACGCGGATCTATGCGGGGCAGCTGGCGGTGATGGGCGATCGCACGCCCACCGCGCGCACCATCGCCGGCATGGCCAACCAGGAGGAGCATCACCGCAGCTTCTTCGACGCCATGATCGCGAAGCGCAGCGTGCGGCCGACGCTGCTCCAGCCCTTCTGGGACGTGGCCGGCTTCGGCCTGGGCGTCGTCACCGCCGCGCTGGGGCCGCAGGCGGCGATGGCCTGCACCGCCGCGATCGAGACCGAGATCGACCTCCACTATCAGCAGCAGCTCGCGCAATTGGGCGACGAGGATCCGGAACTGCGCGATGCCGTCGCGCGATTCCGTGACGAGGAAATCGAGCATCGCGACACCGCGATCGCCTCGGGCGCGGAAAGCACGCCCGGCTATCCGGTGCTCTCAGCGCTGATCCGCGCAGGCTGCCGCTTCGCGATCACCGTATCGAAGCGGATCTGACAGCGGCTATTCAGGCGCGCTGCGGCAGGGTGGCGCGCACAACAGGAGGAATGCAGGTGCTCAAGAGGATCGCCATCATCACCGCAGCCGCGGCGGCGCCGCTGCTCGCCGCCGCGCCGGCGCACGCCCAGAACGCCGTGCAGAACGGCGTGCTGATCATCTACGGCAACGACAAGTGCCCGACCAACAAGAATGGCGAGGAAATCGTCGTCTGCCAGCGGCTGGACGAAGGCGAGCGCTTCCGCATCCCGAAGAACATCCGCGATACCACGCCGACCACGCCGCAGAAGGGCGAGGCCTGGGCGGTGCGCTCGCAGGATGCGCTGACCAACGGCAATTTCGGCACCGGCAGCTGCTCCACCACGGGGGCTGGCGGCGGCACCGGCTGCTTCGTCCAGCGGGCGACCGCGGCGCGCGCCGAGCGCCGGGCGCAGAAGAAGGCCGAGACGGACCTGCCGCTGCCCTGATCGCTCAGCCCCGCGCCCGGCTGATCCATGCCGGCGCGGGCAGGCGGACGGCGTCGGCGATCAGCCACAGCATCGCGATCCCGCGCACGCTCGCCGCCAGCAGAATGTCGTGCGTCGTGGCATAGGGCCAGGCATTGGACATGCCGGCGAACCACCAGAATTCGGCGAAATAGGCGGCGGTGTCGCCGATCACGAACAGCGCCAGGGGCTTGAGCCGCGGGCTCGTCATCACCAGCAACGGCGCGAGCCACAGGTCGAACTGCGGCGACCATACCTTGTTGGTGAGCAGGAACCAGGCGAGGATCGGCGTGAACAGCACCCATGGCCGGTCGCGATGCTGCTTCCAGCCCAGCCCAATGATCGCGGCGGCGCCCAGCAGGAAGGCGAGCGAGGCGTAGAGATTGCGCTCTTCTACTCCGGTCACCCAGAGCTCCTGGTTCGACAGGATCTCCCAGGTGGACCCGGCGGTCCCGCCGCGCGCCTGCGAGAAGCGGTAGAATTCGGACCAGTTTTCGGGCGCGGCGAGCGCCACCGGCAGGTTCACCGCCGCCCAGGCGCCGATCGCGACCAGCGTGCAGGCCGCCGCGGTACCGATCCGCGCGCGCCAGCTTCGCTCGGGCATGGCGAGCGCGGCCAAGCCGATCAGCGGCAGCAGCAGCACGGGAAACAGCTTGGCCGCCGCGCCCAGCGCCGCGAGCGCCGCCGCCAGCACCAGCTGCTGCCGGCGCGCGGCGAGCATCGCCGCCACCGCCAGCGTCGTGGCGCCCAAGTCCCAGTTATGGCCGAGATAGAGGACCAGCGGCGGCGCGCAGGCCCAGAGCCACAGCCGCAGCCGGTCCATCCCGGCGCGCGCGAACATCCACAGGATCAGCCCGGCGAGCAGCGCGTTGACCAGTGTGACCATGGCAAGGAAGGACGCCGCGGTCGCGTCGGCACCGAACAGCCCGCGGGCGAGCGCGCCCTCGATCCAGATCTGCAGCCCGGTGAGCACCGGATATTCCATCGGGGTTTCGAGATAGGGGATCAGCCCCTGATCGACATGGCGCTGCCCCCAGAAGGGCACCGCATCGCTGTAGCAGCCGCTGGTATACTGGATCGCGGCGACCCAGCCGCCGGCCAAGCAATGCGCCTTGAAGGCCCAGCCAAGCAGGCAGGTGCACGCCATGCCGAACGCTAGCGCGAGTACGCGCCCCGAGATCCGCTGAACCATCTGAACACCCTCCGCCGAGCGCTCGTACAGGGCCGATGGCCGAGCGTCCATCTGGACAGCAGGTGCTTGAGAACATAGAAGGAACGAGATGGCGCAACTCGACACCCGTGCAAAGCTGGCGATCCTCGCCGATGCCGCGAAATACGACGCGTCCTGCGCGTCCTCGGGCACGGCCAAGCGCACCTCGAAGGACGGCAAGGGACTGGGCTCCACCACCGGCATGGGCATCTGCCACGCCTATGCGCCCGACGGCCGCTGCATCAGCCTGCTCAAGATCCTGCTGACCAACAGCTGCATCTTCGACTGCCATTATTGCATCAACCGCAAGAGCTCGAACGTGCGCCGCGCGCGATTCACGCCGGCCGAGGTGGTCGAGCTCACGCTGAACTTCTACCGCCGCAACTATATCGAGGGGCTGTTCCTCTCCTCTGGCATCATCCGCTCGTCGGACTATACCATGGAGCAGATGGTCGAGGTGGCGCGGTCCTTGCGCGAAGACCATCATTTCCGCGGCTATATCCACCTCAAGACGATTCCCGATGCCGATCCGGCACTGATCCACCAGGCCGGGCTCCATGCCGATCGCCTGTCGATCAATGTCGAGCTGCCGACCGTCGCGGGGCTCAAGCGGCTCGCGCCCGAAAAGTCTGCGCCGCAGATCGAAGGGGCGATGCTGGGCATGCGCAGCGCGATTCTGGACGGGGCGGATGCGCGGAAACGCTATCGATCGGCGCCCAAGTTTGCGCCCGCCGGCCAGTCGACCCAGATGATCGTCGGCGCCGACGCCGCGACCGACGGCGACATCATCGATCGCGCCGCGGGACTATACGGCCGCTTCGGCCTGCGCCGTGTCTATTATTCGGCGTTCAGCCCGATCCCCGATGCCAGCGCGGTGTTGCCGCTCCAGCGTCCGCCGCTGATGCGCGAGCACCGGCTCTACCAGTCCGATTGGCTGATGCGCTTCTACGAATACCGCCCGGACGAGGTCGCGCAGGCGGTGGACCCGGCGACGGGCATGCTGCCGCTCGACATCGATCCCAAGCTGGCCTGGGCGCTACGCTTCCGCGATCGCTTTCCCGTCGACCTCAACCGTGCGCCGCGCGAGGCGCTGCTGCGCGTGCCGGGGCTGGGGACCAAGGCGGTCGCCTCGATCCTCGCCGCGCGCAAATGGCGGCGGCTGCGGCTGGAGGACGTCGCGCGGCTCACCGTCTCGCTGGCCAAGATCCGCCCGTTCATCGTCACCGCCGACTGGCGCCCGGTGGCGCTGACCGACAAGGCCGATCTGCGCGCCTGGATCGCGCCGAAGAAGGAGCAGCTGGAGCTGTTCGCAGCGTGAGGGCGGGCTTGCGAACGACTCGCGGGAGCAACCTAGGGCAAGCCCACCGGTTGGGGCTGGGAAACCAGGGAGTACCCCAGATGGCTAAGCAGCCCCGCATATTCGCCGACCTCATTGCCGACCACGACCGCCAGCGCGAGCTGATCGCACAGATTGACGCGACCTCGGGCGACAGCCCCGAGCGCCGCGACCTGTTCGAGCAGCTTCGCCTCGAGCTCCAGTCGCACGCCGCGGCGGAAGAGGAATCGCTCTACGCGACGATGCTCGCCAATCCCGAGCTGCGCGAGGATGCGCGGCATTCGGTCTCCGAGCACAAGGAAGTCGATGATTTGCTCGGCGAACTGATGGACATCGAGATGTCGTCGTCGGCGTGGCTGTCCAAGTTCCGCGCGATGAAGGACCGCTATCTCCACCATATCGACGAGGAGGAGGAAGAGATGTTCCCGACCGCCGAGAAGGCGCTTTCGGCGGAAGAGGAGGAGCGGCTCGGCAAGATCTTCGAGAAGCGCAAGCCCAAGGAACTGGAGCGCGCCGAAGCCCATCCGCCGGGCGACGATCGCGACTGAGCGTTGCGCGCCGTGACGCTTGCCGCCGAGGATGATTTCGAGGGCTGGCGCGATGCGGCGCGGGCGCTGGCCCAGGCGCATGTCGCGCCGGCCGAGGTGGTGTGGCGGGTAGGCGAGGGCGGCGGCGATCTGTTCGCTGCCGAGGCCGCCCCGCCGCCGGCCGCCAACGGCACGCAATTGCGCGTTCCCAAGGCGTTCGTGGAGCTGGCGCAGGCCGTCCTCCTTCATTCGGATCCGCAGCGTTTCTCGCTGCTCTACACGCTGCTCGCCACCGATCCGCACCGGATCGAGGACCGTGCCGACCCGCTGGTCCGCCGGGTGGAGCTGATGGCCAAGGCGGTGCGCCGCGACATCCACAAGATGCGCGCCTTTGTCCACTTCCGCGAGCTGGTGGACGAAGCGGGCCCGCGCTTAATCGCCTGGTTCGAACCCGAGCATCACATCGTTCGCGCCAATGCCCGCTTCTTCGTCGAGCGGTTCGCGGCCATGCGCTGGTCGATCCTCACGCCGGAAGTTTCGCTCCACTGGGACGGCGCCACGCTCAGCGAAGGCCCCGCCGCGACCCGCGGCGACGCGCCCGCCGACGATCCGGTCGAGGCGGTGTGGAAGACCTATTATGCCTCCATCTTCAATCCCGCCCGCTTGAAGACCGGCGCGATGCTCAAGGAGATGCCACGCAAATATTGGAAAAACATGCCCGAAACCGCGTTGGTCAAGGAGCTCGTGGCCGGTGCCCGGGCCCGGGAGACGGCAATGATGGAGACGGCGCGGAGCTCGGTCGGCGGCAATGTCGAAGGCGCCTGGGAAGCGCTGCGTGACGAGGCGGCGGCGTGCACCCGCTGCCCGCTCTACAAGCCGGCCACCCGGACCGTGTTCGGCGAGGGGCCGCTCGATGCCGAGATGATGCTGGTCGGCGAGCAGCCCGGCGACCAGGAGGATCTCGCCGGGCGCGCGTTCGTCGGGCCCGCCGGGCAGATGCTCGATCGCGCGCTGGGCGAGGCGGGGATCGACCGCGCCCGCGTCTACGTCACCAATGCGGTCAAGCATTTCAAGTTCGAGCCGCGCGGCAAGCGGCGCATCCACGCCAAGCCCGATGCCGGCGAGATCACTGCCTGCCGCTGGTGGTACGAGCAGGAGCTGGCGCTGGTCCGTCCCAAGCTGGTCGTGGCGCTCGGCGCCACCGCCGCGCGCCAGATCACCGGCAAGGCGGCGACCATCTCCAGGCTGCGCGGCCAGAAGCTCGCGCTCCCCGAGGGCGGCACCGGCTGGGTGACGGTGCACCCGAGCTACCTGCTCCGCCTGCCCGATGCCGATGCGGCGGCGCAGGCCTATCAGGACTTCGTCGCCGATCTGCGCAGCGCCTGGGCCTTGCTCGGTTGATCGGCCCCTTGCGCGAAACGATCCGCACGCCGATGTTTGGGCTTTAACACCTGTCCTGTAAGGGGCGGGCGATCGGCATTGGATGCATTGGGGATATTGGTGGCAGATCCATACGTAACGCTCGGGGTGGCGCGTAGCGCGAGCGAGGACGAGATCAAGAAGGCCTATCGCAAGCTCGCCAAGGAGCTGCACCCCGATCGCAACAAGGACAATCCCAAGGCATCGGAGAAGTTCAGCCAGGTAACGCAAGCCTATGACCTGCTGACCGACAAGGACAAGCGCGCCCGCTTCGATCGCGGCGAAATCGACGGCGACGGTAACCCGATCGCGCCGTTCGGCTTCGGCGCAGGCGCGGGCGGCGGGGGCGGCTTCCGTCCCGGCGGCGGCCAGTTCGATTTCGGCGGCGGCGAGGCCGATATCGGCGACATTTTCGAAGGGCTGTTCGGCGGCGGCAAGCGCGGCGGCAGGGGCGGCTTCAGCGGCGGCTTCGGCGGCTTCGGCAGGCGTCCCCAGCCCAAGGGCGCCAACATCGCCTATCGCCTGGCGGTGTCGTTCGAGGACGCCGCCAGGCTCGCGCCGCAGCGGATCACGCTCAAGGACGGCAAGACGATCGACCTCAAGCTGCCCGCCGGGGTCGAGGAAGGTACCCAGATGCGCCTCGCCGGCAAGGGTGAGGAAGGCCCGGGCGGCGCCGGCGACGCGATCGTCACGATCGAGATCCAGCCGCACCGTTTCTATGTGCGCGACGGCGACGACATCAAGCTCGACCTGCCGGTGACGCTGGCCGAGGCGGTGCTCGGCGCGCAGGTGCGCGTGCCCACCCCCGACGGCCCGGTGATGCTGACGGTGCCCAAGGGCTCGAGCTCGGGCAAGGTCCTCCGCCTCAAGGGCCGCGGCTTTCACAAGCGCGGCGGCGCGCGCGGCGATCTGTTCGTCACGCTGATGGTCGAGCTGCCGGTCGACGACGACGCGCTCATCGAATTCGCGCAAGGATGGAAGAACAAGGGGAACCCGCGGGGACGCATGGGCGTCTGAAGCTGGTGGACGATCCGACGCGCGCCTCGATCTCGCCCCAGTCGCCCGAAGGACGGCGGCTGCAGGTCGGCGGAAAGGTGCCGCGGCGGCTGGCCGAGCTCGGCGTCACCGAACGCATGTTCGAGATCGTCAAGCGCGTCGCGATCGGCACCTTCAACGACGGCTTCACCTATGCGGGAAACCTCGCCTATCTGTCGCTGGTAACGCTGTTCCCCTTCTTCATCGTCGCTACGGCACTCGCGAGCCTGGTCGGCCGCACGGGCACCGGCGTGCATGCGCTGGAGGCCTTCCTGCAGACCGTGCCGCCGGACGTGGCGGAGCTGCTGCGCGGCCCGGTGGTGGAGGTGCTCAACGGCCGCACCGGCGGGTTGCTGTGGCTGGGCGCGGCGGTGGGCCTGTGGACCACCACCGGCTTCATCGAAACGATCCGCGGCATCCTGCGCCAGGCCTATGGCGTCAGCTCCAGCACGCCCTTCTGGCGCTACCGCATCGCATCGATCGGGATGATCGTCGGCGCGGTCGTGCTGGTGATGCTGGCCTTCACCTTCCAGGTGATCCTCACCGGCATCGAGCAGTTTCTCTACCGCATCCTGCCCTGGGCGACCGAAGCGCAGCGCTTCGCATCGGCGAGCAAGGCGGTGCCGGCCTTCGCCCTGTTCGGGGCGCTGTTCGTGCTGTTCTACTCGCTTACCCCGTCGCAATATCGCGCCCGCTGCTATCCCAAATGGCCCGGTGCGCTGTTCACCACCGCCTGGTGGCTGGCGGTCACCGGCGTGCTACCCTGGGTGCTGGCGACGATGGGCGGCTATGGCGCCACCTATGGCAGCCTGGCGGGGGTGATGGTCGCGCTGATCTTCTTTTTCCTGGTGGGACTCGGCCTCGTCGTAGGGGCGGAGCTCAACGCCGCTCTGGCGGAAGTGCCCGATCCCGGTCTAGAGGGGGAGCAAGCACAGGAGATTCAGAAGACGTGACCGGATTGATGCAAGGGAAGCGCGGGCTCATCATGGGCCTCGCCAACGACAAATCGCTGGCATGGGGAATCGCCAAGGCACTGCACGCCCAGGGTGCGGAGCTGGCCTTCTCCTACCAGGGCGACGCACTGCTCAAGCGGGTAAAGCCGCTGGCCGAGCAGGTCGGCTCCGATTTCCTGATCGATTGCGACGTGGCGGACATGGCCGCGCTCGACGCCACCTTCGAGACGCTGGCGGCGCGCTGGCCGACGATCGACTTCGTCGTCCACGCGATCGGCTTCTCGGACAAGAGCCAGCTGCGCGGCCATTATTACGACACCACGCTCGACAATTTCCTGATGACGATGAACATCTCGGTGTACAGCTTCACCGCGGTGGCACAGCGCGCGCAGCGGATGATGCCGAACGGCGGCAGCCTGCTGACGCTGAGCTATTACGGCGCCGAGAAGGTGGTGCCGCACTATAACGTGATGGGCGTCGCCAAGTCCGCGCTGGAAACTTCGGTCAAGTATCTGGCGATGGACCTGGGTCCGGAGAATATCCGCGTCAACGCCATCTCGGCGGGCCCGATCCAGACGCTGGCGGCGCGCGGCATCGGCGACTTCAACTATATCCTCAAATGGAACCAGCTGAACTCGCCGCTCCGCCGCAACGTGACGATCGAAGATGTCGGCGGTGCCGGCCTCTATCTGCTGTCGGACCTCGCCTCGGGCGTTACCGGCGAAACCCACCATGTCGATGCCGGCTACAACGTGATCGGCATGAAGGCCGAAGACGCGCCGGACATCGCGCTGGCCTGACACGAACCGGGGCGGCCGCGTGCCGCCCCGCTCAGTCGCCGCCCAGCAGCCAGGCGCGGGCAGCCGCGATATCGTCGAACAGCATCGCGCCGGGCCGCACCTCGATGATCCGGCGGATCTGCAGCCGGGTGAGCATGGTCGAGGCGACGAAGGCGAGCCGGTGCTCCCAGTTCGTCTGCTCGGTATCGGCGAAATCCCTGAGCACGAAGTCGGCGGTCGCCTGCGGCAGCACATGCACGCCGCGCGCATCGTACAGCGTGCGGTGCGGGCCCGCATCGGGCCCAAGCGTGAGGATCGCCGCGCGCACCTCCTCCGCGATCCAGCCGACATCCTCCGGCGAGGGCACGCCGGTGACGCGGATGACGATCAGGCGGGACTCACGCTCGACATCGATCGTGAAGTCGACCGCGTACGGCGAGTTCGAGTCCATCGCCGGGAATCTCGGCTAATCGCCGTGCCGGGTCAACTGTCTGGCGGGGCAGTCCTTTGGCTGCCCCCGGGTTCAGGCCCGGACGACGCCAAGTTCGCGGAAGGGCTTGGGCTCCTCCGGTGGACGGGCGGGTTCGTTCAGCTCGCACTGCCAGATGCCGACATCGATCCACTGGCCGTGCTTGTACCCGGCCTCGCGGAACACCCCGGTGCGGCGGAAGCCCACCGCCTCGTGCAGCGCGATCGAATTGTCGTTGGGCAGCGTGATCATCCCGAAGGCATGGACGAAGCCCTGCGCGCGGAGCGTATCGACCAGCGCCTCGTAGAGCAGTCGCCCGGCACCGCGACGCTGCGCGGTATCGGCCATGTAGATCGAGCTTTCGACGACATAGCGATAGGCCGGGCGGTCGCGGAACTTGTTGGCATAGGCATAGCCGATCACCCCGCCATCGGCGCCGTCGCCATTGGTCGCGACCAGCCAGGGATAATAGCCCTCGCTCGCCGCCATGCGCGCGGCCATCGCGGCGGTGTCGGGCGGCTCGATTTCGAACGAGGCGGTGCCGGTCAGGACGTTCGGCGCATAGATGGCGGCGATCGCGGCGGCGTCTTCTGGTGTGGCGGCGCGAATGCCGATCATTTCAGGGCTCCCATCGCAAACTGGAGGAGGGCAAGGTCGCTCGGCTGGGCGCTCGGCACGCCCAGGGCCATGCACTCGAGGCAGCGGGCCTGGACCGAGCCGCTGGCGGTCAGCCGTCTGGCGTCGCCCAGCGCCTGGGCGAGCAGCATGCGCCGCTCCTCGCCGATCCGGGCATAGGCATCGCTGCCGGCCGGCGCGTCTGCCCAATTGCCGTCATCCTCATCGTCTCCGCCCAGCGAGCCGAGCGCCGCGGCGAGCGCGGCCGCGGCCGCGCTGGGCTTCTTGGCAAGATAGACCGGCCGTACCTTGGCGGGATCGAGCTTGGCGCGCTTCGCCGCCTCGGCGATCGCGTCGCTCAGCCCGCCGAAGCGATCGACC
>JAPJRE010000051.1 GCA_030824725.1 Sphingomonas sp. | reverse complement strand
ATGCCGCCGCGGCCCCTCCACCACACGCCTTCGGCGCGCGGTCCCCCTCCCCTGCGGAGCAGGGGAGGATTTGGGGTGCGCATGGTCGCGCGAGAGTCTCTACCCGCCCGGCACGGGGCAGGCGCGCGCGTCAACCGCGCGCGTCCTTGGCGATCGCGTCGAGGATGCCGTTCACGAAGCCCTTCTCACGGCGATCGTAGAAGGCGTCGGTGACATCCAGATATTCGCTGATCACCGCCGCGGTCGGCACGTCGGCGCGGGCGAGCAGCTCATAGGTGCCGGCACGCAGGATCTGGCGCATCGGCTTGTCGAGCCGCTCCAGCGTCCAGCCGGTGCTCAGCTTGGCGGCGATGATGCCGTCGATCTCCTCGCGGCGGGCATCGGCGCCGCTGACGATGTCGTCGAAAAAGGCGATGTCGGCGTCGGCATATTCGACGTCCTCGATGATCGCGCCCAGCCGGTGCTGGTGGAACTCGTGCAGCAGCGCCGGGATCGAGGTGCCCTCCATCTCGCGCTGGTAGAGTGCCTGGACGGCGCCGAGGCGCGCGGCGGCGCGGGCCTTGGAACGGGAGCGTGCTTGCGGACTGGCCATATTCTTACTCTATCACTTTAGACGGATCGCGACCGACTTCGCGTGCGCGGGCAGGCCTTCGGCTTCTGCGAGCGCGACCGCGGCGGGGCCGATCGCGGCGAGCCCGGACGGATCCAGGCTCAGGAACGAGGTGCGCTTCATGAAATCGAGCACCGACAGGCCCGATGCGAAGCGCGCGCGCCGCCCGGTGGGCAGCACATGGTTGGGGCCGGCGACATAATCGCCGACGGCTTCCGGCGTATAGCGGCCGAGGAACACCGATCCGGCATGGCGGACCATGTCGAACAGCGGCTCGGCATCGTCGCAGGCGAGTTCGAGATGCTCGGGCGCGAGGCGATCGACCAGCGGCATCGCGGTGGGCAGGTCCGGCACCAGGATGATCGCGCCGTTGGCGTCCCAGCTGGTCCGCGCGGTGGCGCCGGTCGCCAGCGTGGCGATCTGCGCGTCGACCGCCGCCGCGACCTTGTCGGCAAAGGCGGCATCGTCGGTGAACAGGATCGACTGGCTGGTGGGGTCGTGCTCGGCCTGGCTGAGCAGGTCGGCGGCGATCCACTCGGGATCGTTCTTGCCGTCGGCCACCACGACGATTTCGGACGGGCCCGCGACCATATCGATGCCGACCACGCCGTAGAGCTGGCGCTTGGCCTCCGCCACCCAGGCATTGCCCGGCCCGGTGACGACGTCGACGGGCGCGATCGTGTCGGTACCATAGGCGAGTGCGGCCACCGCCTGCGCACCGCCGACGCGGTACAACTCGTCGACGCCGGCGACATGCGCGGCGGCGAGGACCAGCGGGTTCACCTCGCCGTTGGGGGTCGGCGTGACCATCACCAGCCGGCGCACGCCCGCCGCCTTGGCGGGAATGGCGTTCATCAGCACCGAGCTGGGATAGGCCGCGCGGCCGCCGGGGACATAGACGCCCGCTGCATCGACCGGCGTCCAGCGCGCGCCGAGGCGGATGCCCTGCGCGTCGGTTTCGTCGCGATCCTCGGGGCGCTGCTTGGCGTGGTACACCGCGATCCGCTCGGCGGCGAGTTCCAGCGCGGCGCGCAGCTCGGGGGGAAGCCCCTCATAGGCGGCGAGGCAGTCGGCGCGGTCGATCGTCCAGCCCGAGCGGTCCAGATCATGCTTGTCGAACAGCCGGGTGAGGTCGCGCAGCGCGACATCGCCTTCGTCGCGGACGCGCTTGATGATGTGGGTGACGTTGCGCGCGACATCGTCGTCCGCTTCGCGTCGGGCGTTGACCAGCGCGGTGAAGGCTTGCGTGAAACCGGCGTCGGTGGAGTTCAGGCGGATCATGCCACGGCCTTTCGGAAGCCGTCGACCAGCGGCACGACTTCGCTCGCGCGCGTCTTGAACGCGGCGCGGTTGACGATCAGGCGGCTGGTCACCTCGGCGATCACTTCCACCTCGACCAGTCCGTTCTCCTTCAGCGTGCGGCCCGAGGAGACGAGGTCGACGATGCGCGGGGCGAGCCCCAGCACCGGCGCCAGCTCCATCGCGCCGTTGAGCTTGACGCACTCGGCCTGCACCCCGCGTGCCTCGAAATGGGCGCGGGTGATATGCGGATATTTGGTCGCGACGCGGACATGGCTCCAGCCGCGCGGATCGTCCTGTTCGGCGAGCGCCACCGGCTCGGCGACCGAGATGCGGCAATGGCCGATGCCCAGGTCGACCGGCGCGTAGAGCTCCGAATAGTCGAACTCGGCGAGCACGTCCGAACCCACGATCCCCAGATGCGCGGCGCCGTGCGCCACGAAGGTCGCCACGTCGAACGCGCGCACCCGGATCAGGTCGATCGCGGGATTGTTGGTCCCGAAACGCAGCGCGCGCGAGTTCTTATCGGAAAAGGCGGCTTCGGGCACGATGCCGACCGCCGCCAGCAGCGGCAGCGCCTCTTCGAGAATCCGGCCTTTCGGCACGGCAAGGATCAACGGCTCGGTCATGGGTGCGGGGGCTTTACTTGGGGGCGGCCATGGGCGCAACACGCGCCAAAGGGGAAGCGCATGGCGTCCGAAGCAGAGAACCGCAAGAGTTTTGCCATCCAGGCCGACTATTGTGCGGCGATGGATGCGCCGATCACCGCGCGCATCTGTACCGCGCTGGGGCAGGGGATCAGCCGAAGCAGCGAGACGGGGCGGCGGGTGCTCGACTGGCCGGGCGAGCCGGTGGCCGACGCGCTGGTGCTGCGGCTGGTGGGCGGACTGCATGCGCTGCATCGGCGCGGCGTGATCGAGCTGCGGCGCATCTTCACGGGCGAGGAGACCGATATTGGCCGGATGGCCACGGCGCTCGATGCGGTGCTCTGCGCCTATGACCTGCCGCTGATGCCCTGGCTCTACGGCCCGCCCCAGACCAACGAGGCGGCGCGTTCGAACGGGTTGATGACCGGGCTGCTGCATCTGGCGCAGCGCTATGGCCCGCGCTTCGAACTGCTCGAGATCGGGTCGAGCGCCGGACTGAACCTGATGCTGGGGCGCTACCGCTTCGATCTGGGCGGGGTGGCGGTCGGCCCCGCCGAGTCGCCGCTGCTGCTGCCACCCGAATGGCGGGGCAGCCCGCCGCCTGCGGTGCCGGTGGCGATCGTCTCCGCGCGCGGGGTAGACATCGCCCCGCTCGACCTGACCGACGATCGCGATGCCGATCGGCTGCAGGCCTATGTGTGGGTCGATGCGGTGGCGCGGCAGGCGCGGCTGGACACCGCAATCGCGATGCTGCGTGCCGCGCCGGTGCGGCTGGAGCGCGGCGATGCCGCCGACTGGCTGGAGGCGCGGCTCGCTGAGCCGCAGCCGGCGGGCGTAACGCGGGTGCTCATGCATTCGGTCGTCTGGCAATATCTGCGGCCCGAGGCGCAGCAGCGCATCGCCGGGCTGATGGAGGCGGCCGGTGCTGCCGCCACGATCGAGCGTCCGCTGGGCTGGGTGATGATGGAGCCCAACCGCGACCTTGCCGCACAGGAGGTTCGCGTCCGCGGCTGGCCCGGCGAGGTGCCGATGGAACTGGTGGCCCGCAGCCATGCCCATGGCGCCTGGGTCGAGGGGCTGGCGCCCCCGTACGAGACCCGACCCTATGTGATGCGCGGCTAGCGCGCGCCGCGCCGCTCCAGCCAGTCGGTGAGCGCGGCGGTCACCTCCTCGGGCCTTTCCCAGGGGACGAAGTGGCCGCCGTCGCGGATCTGCACCACCGAATAGTCGGGGATCAGCGTCTCCAGCCCATCGAGCAGCGCGGGCAGCAGCCCGCGATCGCGCATGCCCCAGATCACCAGGGTCGGCTGGGGCTGGAGCGGAAACGGGCCGTCGATCCATGCCGGGCGCGGCGGATCCTCGCCGATCGCCGGCACCACGATCTGGGTTGCGCGGTACCAGTTGAGCATCGCGGTGAGCGCGCCGGGCTGGCTCCATTGGTTGAGGTAGATGGCCTTTTCCTCCAGCGGCACCGTCACCTGCAGGTGCTCGCCGAACAGCGAGAGCAGGAACTGTTCGAGCGCAGCCTTGTCCGGCGCGCGATCAAGTTCGGTCTCCCGGAAAAAGCGGATATATTGGCTGGCCCGGCGCTGGCCGGGATCGTCGAACAGCTTGCGCTGGAAGACCTGCGGGTGCGGCGCGTTGATGATCACCAGCCGGGCGACGCGCTTGGGCTCGCGCAGCGCCGCCATCCAGGCGATCGCGCCGCCCCAGTCATGGCCGACCAGCGTGAAACGATCCACGCCCAGCGCATCCGCCAGCGCGAACAGATCGGCGGCGATCCTGTCCGCCGCGTAATTCTCGACGCCGTCCGGCTTGGACGAGCCGGCATAGCCGCGCTGGTCCGGAGCGATGACGAAATAGCGTTCCGCCAGCACCGGGATCTGGTGCCGCCAGGTGCGATGCGATTCGGGGAAGCCATGGAGCAGTATCACCGGCGGATTGGCGGGATCCCCCGCCAGTGCGACGTTGAGCGTGACGCCCGTCGCCAGTGGAAGGGTCGTCTGTCGAATCGCGATCACTAGGCTCTCCCTGTTGCCCGGACCGCGCTGCCCCCGCGCCGCCCCGGCCTCTGCCCTGGCACCTAGATGCGCCGGTTGGGCAAAAGCCGCAAGCCAAGGAAAACTTAGGGGTAACTGACGGTCTTGGGTACTTCGGGGATGGGGATGAATTCCTTGTCGTCGTTCGGCACCTTGGGGAAGGCACCCGCCTTCCAGTCTTCCTTCGCCTGATTGATCCGGTCGCGATTGGAACTGACGAAGTTCCACCATACGTGCCGCGGCGTCTTGAAGGCCTCGCCGCCGCACAGCATCACGCGTGCGCCGCGCTCGGAGCGCAAGGTCGCCCGGATGCCCGGCCGCAGCAGGTAGAGCGTCATTGGGAGGAGCGGCATGCCGTCGATGCTGGCATCGCCGGCGGCGACGTACAGCGCGCGCTCGTCCGCCGAATCGTCCACCGGCAGGCTTGCGCCGCCCTCCAGCGCGATGTCGCCATAGATCGTCTGGGCATAGGTGGTGGTGGGCGCCTTGGCGCCCCACAGCTCGCCCATGATCACCCGCGCCCGCGCGCCATGCGCCTCCACGATCGGCAGTTCGGCGGCGGCGACATGCTCGAAGGCGGGGTCCATTTCCTCCACCGCCTCGGGCAGCGCGAGCCAGGTCTGGATGCCGGAAAGCTCGGGCCCTTTGGCGCGCTCAGCCGAGGGGGAGCGCTCCGAATGGACGATGCCGTGGCCGGCGGTCATCAGGTTCACCGCGCCTGGCTCGATGGTGGCGAAGGTGCCGAGCGAGTCACGGTGGTCCAGTGCCCCGGCATAGAGATAGGTGACGGTCGCGAGGTTGATATGCGGGTGCGGCCGCACGTCGATGCCGGCGCCCGCGTCGAGAATCGCCGGCCCCATCTGGTCGAAGAAGATGAAGGGCCCCACCATGGTTCGGGGCCGCGACGGCAGGGTGCGATGCACCTTGAAGCCGCCCAGATCGTGCGTGGTAGGCTCGATCGTCTGGATCACCAGGTCGTCGCGCATCATTGGTCTCCGTATCCGATGGTGCAGGGATAGCGGGTCCTGCGCCGCGCGCACAGACAAACCAGGGCATAGGATCGTCAACGCAGCGTTTCGCGCAGCAACGGTACATCCTGTTACAACTGGAATGTTGTAATTGCGAATCGTTCGCGTTATCGCGGCGATCTGACTTCCCTCCGAGATTGCCGTAACCCGATGCACGCCCCGTCCCCGATTGCTGCCCCGCGCAAGCGCAGCCGCAAGAGTTTCTGGCTGAAGCAGCTGCACACCTGGCATTGGATGAGCTCGGCGATCAGCCTGATCGGGCTGCTGCTGTTCGCAATCACCGGCTTCACGCTCAACCATGCGGCGGACATCGAAGGCGCACCGCAGACGGTGGATCGCACCGCGCAGTTGCCGGCCGCGCTGCTGCCGTTGGTGAGGCCGGACGACAAGCCCGACGCCAAGCAGCCGCTCCCTGCACCGGTTGCGGGCTGGCTGCGCGCCAATCTCAAGATGCCGGCGGAGGGCGTCGCCGAATGGTCGGCCGACGAGATCTACCTCGGCCAGCCGCGCCCGGGCGGCGACGGCTGGATCGCGATCGAGCGCGACACCGGCAAGGTGACCAGCGAGATCAGTTCGCGCGGCTGGATCGCCTATCTCAACGATCTCCATAAGGGCCGCAACGCCGGTACCGCATGGAAATGGTTCATCGACGTCTTCGCCTTTGCCTGCCTGGTATTCACGCTGACCGGGCTGGTGCTGCTGTGGATGCATTCCAAGCACCGCAAGAGCACCTGGCCGCTGGTCGCCGCTGGCCTCGCCATTCCCGCGCTGATCGCGCTGTTCCTGATTCACTAAGGGGGTTTCATGCAGTTTCGCCTGACCGGACTCACCACCGCCGCGCTCGGCGCCGGCGTGCTGCTGCCGAACGCGGCGGCGGCGCAGACGATGGATCTGTCGATCGAGCTGCCGCGCATGCGGGTGGCCGAATATCACAAGCCGTACGTCGCGGTATGGCTGGAGAAGGAGGGGCAGCCGGCCCGCACCCTCTCCGTCTGGTACGATGTCGACAAGCGCGGCGGCGAGGGCACCAAATGGCTCCACGACGTACGCCAATGGTGGCGCGCCGCGGGCCGCACGATGAGCTTCCCCGCCGACGGCATCAGCGGTGCCACCCGCGCGCCGGGCGTGCAGAAGCAGCGGCTCGTCGCCGGCAAGGGCGGCATGCCCGCGCTCACGCCGGGCCAGTATACGCTGGTGGTGGAGGCCGCGCGCGAAGTCGGCGGCCGTGAGGTCGTTCGCCTGCCCTTTGCCTGGAACGGCAGCAGCGCCACCGCGACTGCCAAGGGTGCCAGCGAGCTCGGCGCCGTTTCGTTCACGCTCAAGCGCTAAACCGGGGGGATCCATATCATGAAGTTCCGCAAGCCGCTTTTCGCCCTCGCCGCCGTCACCGCGCTCGCCGCGCCGGCTGCGATCGCCCACCGCATGTGGCTGTTGCCGTCGTCGACGGTCGTCTCCGGCACCGACAACTGGGTGACCGTCGATGCCGCGGTGTCGAACGACCTGTTCTATTTCGACCACCGCCCGATGGGGGCGATCCCGACGATCACCCAGCCCGACGGTACCGAAGGCAAGGCCGAGCACCACAATGTCGGCCAGTTCCGTGCGACCTTCGACGTGCACCTCACCCAGCAGGGCACCTACCGCATCGCGGTGGTGAACCAGGGCGTGTTCGGCCGCTACACGCTGAACGGCGAGACCAAGATGCTCCCGCGCGGCACCACCAAGGCGCAGCTCGCCACCGCGATCCCGGCGGGCGCCACCGACGTGCAGACCAGCGAGATGGTCGCCCGCAACGAGATATTCGTGACGCAGGGCGCGCCGACCAACACCGTGTTCAAGCCGACCGGCGAGGGCATCGAGCTGGTGCCGGTGACGCACCCCAACGATCTCGTCGCCAATGAGCCCGCGACCTTCCAGTTCCTGCTCGACGGCAAGCCGGCCTCGGGCCTCTATGTCACCACCATCCTCGGCGGCGGTCGCTATCGCAACGCGCCCAAGCAGATGGAGCAGCGCACCGATGCGTCGGGCAAGGTGACGATCCAGTGGCCGGAAGCGGGCATGTACTGGATCAACGTCACGCCCAACGCGCCGCGGCCCGAGGGTGAAGGCGAGGGGCCGCGTCCGCAAGCGCAGGCGCAGGCCGGGGCGCCGCGCCCCGAAGGTGGACCGCAGGGCATGCGGGGCGTTCCCTCCGGCCGCCGCGTCAGCTACACGACCACGCTGGAGGTACTGGCACCCTGATCATCGACGCGCGTATTGCTGTTCCCGAAAGCCTGTCGCCGGCGGCGTTCCACCGGCGGCGATCGGCTGCGCCCGTCGCAACCTTTGGCGGCGCGACGATGGGCACCACCTGGCGGCTGGTCGTCGTCGATCCGCCCGAGGACATCCGTGACACCGCCCAGGCGGTGCTGATGCGGATGATCGCCGAGTTCAGCCATTGGGAGCCCGGCTCGCGCGTCGGCCGGTTCAACCGTGGCATGCTCGGCCATTGGCAGCCGCTGTCGCCCGAGGCGGCGCGCGTGCTCGATGCGGCGCTGTCGGTTCATGCAGCCAGCGGCGGCGCGTTCGATCCGGCCGCGGGGGTTCTCGCCGACCTGTGGGGCTTCGGCCCCGCCGGCCCGCGCCACGATGTGCCGAGCGCCTATGCGATCGCCGAGGCCAGGATCATGTCCGGCGCGCGCCACCTGGAGTTCGATTCCGAGCAGCGCCGCATCCGCCGGCGCGAGGCGGTGCAGATCGACCTTTCCGGCATCGCCAAGGGCTATGCGGTGGATGCCATGGCCGAGCGGCTGGTCTCGCTCGGCATCGAGGATTTCCTGGTAGAGATTGGCGGCGAGCTGCGTGGCGAGGGGATCAAGCCCGACGGCCAGCCCTGGTGGGTCGAGCTGGAGCCGGTGCCGAACAGCACGCTCGCACCGCTCCGCGTCGCGCTGCACGGCCTGTCGGTGGCGACCTCGGGCGATTATCGCCGCTTCTTCGAACAGGGCGGCCGCCGCTACGCGCACAGCATCGATCCGCGGACCGGCTGGCCGATCGACAACCAGGTCGTCTCGGTCTCGGTGCTGCACCGCGAGGCGATGCTGGCCGATGCCTGGGCGACCGCGCTCACGGTGCTGGGACCGGCGGGCATGGCGCTCGCGGAGCAGCAGGGGCTGGCAGCGCATATGGTGACGCGAGAGGGTGAGGCGTTCTCGGAACGCATCTCCGCCAGGTTGCAGGCGATGCTGGGCTGATTGCACCAAAGGACGCCGCCAGCGATGCCGGCGCTTCCTTGACATCTGCCCCATGCGGCGCATGTGGGAGACATGGCGCAGGACAACCCTCTCGACCGGCTTCGCGACGTGCTCGCGGGCACCGCGCGCGCGCTTTCGGGTGCCGACGAACTCGAATTCGGCTTTACCGCCGACGCGCCGTTCCAGAGCGGCAAGACGGTCAAGGTGCCGATGCCATCGCGCACCCTGCCGCCCGAGCAGGTCGCCGAGGCGCGCGGCTTTGCCGACAGCTTCGCGCTGCGCATGCGCCACCACGACGCGAACCTCCACGGCCGCACCGCGCCGCGCGAGCCGGTCGCGCGCGCCGTGTACGACGCGATCGAGACCGCGCGGGTCGAAGCGCTGGGTTCGCGCGGCTATGCCGGCATTACCGACAATCTGGAGCAGGCGCTGGCGATGCGGCTGCGCTCGGACCCGATCGGCCGCGCCCGCACCCGCGACGAGGTGCCGCTGTCGACCGCGCTTGGCCTGATGGTGCGCGAGCGGCTGACCGGCCGCGAATCGCCGTCGAGCGCCGCGCTCGGCCTGGCGCTGGTGCGCGACTGGATCGAGGAGAAGGCGGGATCGGATCTCGACGCGATGGCGATGGCGATCGACGACCAGAATGCCTTTGCCGCGCTTGCCGCCAAGCTGCTCCAGGATCTCGAGCTGACCGAAGGCGAAATGGTCCCCGACGAAGCCGATGAAGGCGGCGGCGAGGAGGAGGGCCAGGAAGAACAGCAGGAACAGGGCGAAGAAGAAGGCGAGTCCCAGCAGCAGCAGGGCGAGGGCCAGACCGAGGCGCGCGGCGAGCAGCGCGAGTCCGAACAGGGCGAGGAAGGCGACCAGGAGCAGCAGTCCGAAGGCATGGACGATGGCGATGGCGAGCCGGGCGACGACGGTGACGAGGGCATGATGCCCGTCCGCCCGAACCGCCCGTGGAGCGACCTGCCGCCGAGCTTCGAATATCGCGCCTATACCACCCAGTTCGACGAAGTCGTGGCGGCGACCGACCTGTGCGACACCGATGAGCTGGAGCGGCTGCGCTCGTACCTCGACCAGCAGCTCGTGCATCTGCAGGGCGCGGTGACCAAGCTCGCAAACCGGCTGCAGCGTCGCCTGATGGCGCAGCAGAGCCGCAGCTGGGACTTCGACCAGGACGAGGGCCTGCTCGATGCGGCGCGCCTGGCGCGCGTCGTGGTCAATCCGATGCAGTCGCTCAGCTATAAGATCGAGCGCGATACCGAGTTCAAGGACACGGTGGTGACGCTGCTGATCGACAATTCGGGCTCGATGCGCGGGCGGCCGATCTCGATCGCGGCGATCAGCGCGGACATCCTGGCGCGTACGCTGGAGCGGGTCGGCGTGAAGACCGAAGTGCTTGGCTTCACCACCCGCGCCTGGAAGGGTGGCCAGTCGCGCGAAAAATGGCTGGGCGAGGGGCGCATCGCGCAGCCGGGCCGGCTCAACGATCTCCGCCACATCATCTACAAGCAGGCTGACGAGCCGTGGCGCCGCGCCAAAAAGTCGCTCGGGCTGATGATGCGCGAGGGGCTGCTCAAGGAGAATATCGACGGCGAGGCGCTGCTCTGGGCGCATAGCCGGCTGATCGCGCGGCCCGAGGACCGCAAGATCCTTATGGTGATCTCGGACGGCGCGCCGGTGGACGATTCGACGCTGTCGGTGAACTCGGGCTCGTACCTGGAACGGCATCTGCGCCAGGTGATCGGCTGGATCGAGGCGCGCTCGCCGGTGGAGCTGGCGGCGATCGGCATCGGCCATGACGTGACCCGCTATTACAGCCGCGCGGTGACGATCATGGATGCCGAGCAGCTCGCCGGCACGATGGTCGAGCAGCTGGCCGCGCTGTTCGATACCGAGTGACGCCGCGGTGGCGCTGGAGATCGTGCCGCCGCCGGGGGGCTTTCGCGGGCCGGTGAAGCGCTCGATCACGATTGCCGGCCATCCCACCTCGATCAGTCTCGAGCCGATCTTCTGGGCGGCGCTGGAGGCCGCGGCGGTCGCGGCAGGGCTGCCGCTGAGCGCGCTCGTCGCGGCGATCGACCATGCGCGGATCGGCGCGGAAGAGCCCCCCAATCTGGCCAGTGCCATTCGGAGCTGGCTGATGAGCGGACGGCACGCCGGCACCGACTAGCAACCACGGCGCCTACGCCGCCCGGTAGCGGAGGTTGCCTCCGCACGCACCAATCTTTCGTCTCGTCTTGCTGCGGCCGCCCCTGATTGCGGCGGTTCGCTCCCCGTTTTCGTCAGCCACAAGCCTAACTTGCAAATCGCTCGCAATCGCATTGACAATGCGAACGGGTCGCAATAGGCGACTGCGTAACGAAGATCCAAGGGGAATTACGTGAATCGCACCACTGCGACGCTGGCCAACGCGCCGGCATTCGTTGCACTTGCCTGTGTCGGCTTCCTCGTGTCCGCGCCCGCGCACGCCGAGGACAAGCATGCCGGCCACGGCCCGGCAGTCGCTGCCGATACGGCCGAGAATGACCAGGATCGCGAGACGATCGTCGTCAAGGGCCAGCCCTATGCGCCCCATCAGGAATCGCCCAAGGCGACGCGCCCGGTTCGCGACACGCCGCAGACCATCACCATCCTCACCAACGAGGTGATCGAGCAGCAGAATCTGCTCACCCTGCGCGACATGCTGTCGACCGTTCCGGGCATCACCTTCGGCGCCGGTGAAGGCGGTGGCGGCTATGGCGACTCGATCAACCTGCGCGGCTATTCGGCCAATACCGACATCACCGTCGACGGCATCCGCGACAGCGCCCAGTACACCCGCACCGATCCGTTCAACCTCGAGCAGCTCGAAGTCGTCAACGGCCCGAACTCGGTGCAGAACGGCGCAGGCTCGGTCGGCGGCTCGATCAACATGGTGACCAAGAAGCCGCAGGCGAATACCCGCATCCTCGCCTCGGGCGGCGTCGGCACCGATAACTACTATCGCGGCACCGTCGACGCGAACGTGCGCGTCAACGATCTGATCGCCTTCCGCCTCAACGCGATGAAGCACGACAACGACGTGCCCGGCCGCGACGTCGAGACGATGAAGCGCTGGGGCGTGGCGCCGGCGGTAACGATCGGCATCGACAGCCCGACCAAGCTGACGCTGCAATATCTCCACCAGGAGGACGACAACACGCCGCAATATGGCGTGCCCTATTATCAGGTCGCCGGCGGCGCGCTGCCGGGCGTCAGCCGCGCCAGCTATTTCGGCTTCCGCAACGTCGACACGCAGCAGAGCAATGTCGACCAGGCGACCGCGACCTTCGAGCACCACTTCAACGACCGGGTGACGATCCGCAACGTCACGCGCTGGCAGGACGTGACCCAGCACAGCATCGTCGATCCGCCCCAGGGCACCTGGTGCCTTGCCAATGGCCGCACGCCTACCGGCACCGCCTGCACCGTCGCCTTCACCGGCGCGACCACGGGCACGCTCACCGTACCGGCCGGCTATTATTATGCCTCGGGCCCGCGCGGGAACACGCGCGACACGCGCAACCAGCTCGCCTATGACCAGGTCGACCTGATGGCGCGGTTCAACACCGGCTTCATCGAGCATTCGGTGACGCTGGGCGCGGCGGCAAGCTGGGAGAAATTCTATCTTTCCACCGGCAACGTGCTGCGTAATGCGAACGGTACCAACCCGCTGCTCTATTATCCGCTGATCAGCATCGCCAATCCGAACGCGGTGGTGCAGGGCCCGGCGGCGACGAGCGGGATCGCGCGCACCTATGGCAGCAACGTCTATACCGGCCCGATCAACTATATCGAAAGCGCGCGGCAGACCGGCGAGCTGACCAACTATGCCGTCTACCTGTTCGACACGATGAAGCTGGGCGAGCATTTCGAGATCAACGGCGGCCTGCGCTGGGAATCGAACGACGGCAGCTACCGCGCCGACACCGTCTCCACCACCACGGCGACTTTGGGCCAGGTGACGCCGGGCACCGTGTTCTACAACAAGGACAAGCTGTTCTCGTACCGTGCGGGCCTAGTCTACAAGCCGGTCAAGGCGATCAGTCTCTACGTCGCGTACGGCAACTCCAAGACGCCGTCCAAGACCTCGGTCAACGGCTCGTGCACCGCGGCGACCTGCAACGTCGATCCGGAAACCGCGCGCAACTATGAAGTGGGCGGCAAGGCCGAGGTGTTCGGCGGGCGCCTGCTGCTCACCGCCGCGCTGTTCCGCAACGAGCGCACCAACTACAAGGTGGCGACCGGCGACCCGCTCGTCCCCGAGCAGCAGCTGGACGGCAAGTCGCGGGTCAACGGCGTTGCGCTGGGCGCGGTCGGCCAGATCACCAAGGCCTGGTCGATCACCGCCAACTACACCTATCTCGACGGCAAGGTGCTGCGCAGCATCGCCGAGAACAGCCCGCCGGGCACGATCGACTATGGCAAGGATGCCGAGCTGCAGAACACGCCCAAGCATTCGGGCAGCCTGTTCAGCACCTATCGCCTGCCGTTCGGCCTCACGCTCGGCTACGGCGTGACCTATCAGGGCAAGGCGGCGTTCAACCTGCCGGCAGCGGGCGCCACCCAGGTGCTCTACAGCCCCGATTACTGGGTCCACAACGCGTTCCTCTCCTACGAGATCACCCGCGCGCTCTCGGCGCAGGTGAACGTGAAGAACGTCACCGACTCGCTCTACTATACGCGCATCCGCAACAATGGCTGGGCGACGCCGGGCGACGGCCGCTCGGCGGTGCTGACGCTCAACTATCGCTTCTGATCGCGAAGGCCGCGACGCCTAGGCCCCTTCCGGTTACCATGCCGGGAGGGGCCGCTTCTTTTCTCCGCCCTTGATCTGGCGCATGTCCTGCTAGGCGCGGGGCGATCACAGGGCAGGTTCTTTCCCCGCGCAGGAGTGTGTGCATGCTGATCCCGATCCCCGACCTGCTGTCGCCCGCCGACCTCGCGCGCGTGCGTGCGCTGGTGGATGCGGCGGAATGGGTGGACGGCAACGTCACCTCGGGTCCGCAGGCGGCGCTCGCCAAGCGCAACGAGCAGCTGCCCGAGGCCAGCCCGGCAGCGCGCGAGGCCGGGGCGGTGATCCTGGATGCATTGGCGCGCTCGCCGCTGTTCATCGCCGCGGCGCTGCCGCTCAAGATCTTCCCGCCGCTGTTCAACCGCTATGCCGGCGGCCAGAATTTCGGGCTGCATGTCGACAATGCCGTGCGAATCCAGCGCGGCAGCGAGTTCCGCGTGCGCTCGGACCTGTCGATGACCGTGTTCCTGGAGGACCCCAAGGCCTATGACGGCGGGGAGCTGCTGATCGAGGGGCTGTTCGGCGCGCAATCGGTGAAATTGCCCGCGGGGCACGCGATCCTCTATCCCTCGTCGAGCCTGCACCGGGTGACGCCGGTGACCAGCGGTGCGCGCGTCGCGAGCTTCTTCTGGCTCCAGTCGATGGTTCGCGACGACGGCGCGCGGCGGATCCTGTTCGACCTCGATCGCTCGATCCAGGGCCTGGTCGGCGAAGTCGGGCAGGGCCATGCCGAGGTGGTGGCGCTGACCGGCGTGTACCACAATCTGCTGCGGCGCTGGGCGGACGCGTAAGGGGTTAGCCGGCAACGACCGGGCGGCGGGTACGTTGTGCCGCCATGCCCGCCGATCCTCCCCAGACCGCCACCGTCGTCACCAGCCGCGCCATCCGCGCCGGGCACGAGCAGGACTTTGAGCGCTGGGCGGCGGCGCTGAACGCGCTGGCCGAGGCCGCGCCGGGCTATCGCGCGGCCATCCGGCTTGGCCAGACGGCGGGCTTCCAGCATCTGCTTTTCCGCTTCGATGACTGCGCGAGCGCCGAGGCATGGCATGACAGCGACTCGGTGCGCGCGCATGTAGCGATCGCCGATCGCTGGTCCACGGCGCTGCGCCAGATCCAGTCGGGCGACCGCATCGCCTTCGAGCTGCCGAGCGATGCCAGTGCGAGCAAGTGGAAGCGTTTCGTCACCACCTGGCTCACGGTGTTCCCGGTGCTTCTGCTCGTCAGCCTCGGTGTTCGGACGCTGCTCAAGGACGCGCCGCTGCCCCTCCAGCTGCTGCCCTCTTCGCTGCTGCTGACGGCGACGCTGCAATGGATCATCCTGCCCCGCCTGCAGCGCTACACCCGCTTCTGGCTGCTGCAGGACAGCTCGGGCCGGCTGCAGAATTGAGCGTGCCGATTGGCGCGCGGCACGGGGCCAGCCGTCGCCTCTCCCGGCGGGGAGAGAGAACGCCCGAGATCCACGGCGCTTACGCCCGCCCGACCACGCTCTCCGGCAGGTCCTTGCCGAACACGCGCTGGTAATATTCGGCCACCTGCGCCCGTTCGGCCTCGTCGCACTTGTTGAGGAACGACAGGCGGAAGGCGAAGCCCACGTCGCCGAAGATCAGCGCGTTCTGCGCCCAGGTGATCACGGTGCGCGGGCTCATCACCGTGGAGATGTCGCCGTTGATGAAGCCGCGGCGGGTGAGCTCGGCGACGCGGACCATGTTCTCCACCGTCTCCTTGCCGCCCGGCTTGTCATATTCACCGGACTTGGCGAGCACGATCCGCGCCTCGGTGGCCGCCGGCAGATAGTTCAGCGTCACCACGATGTTCCAGCGGTCCATCTGGCCCTGGTTGATCTGCTGGGTGCCGTGATACAGGCC
>JAPJRE010000050.1 GCA_030824725.1 Sphingomonas sp. | reverse complement strand
CGCCCGCACCCAGCCCTGATATCGTTGGGTGGCGGCCTCGAACGTGCGGTCGAACCAGGTAAAGAAGCGATTCTTGCGCGTCTCCTTGGCGAGCGGCTTGAGCAGCGTGGCGCAAAGCGCGGGGGTGAGCGTCAGCGCGAGGAAGGCGGAGAACAGGATCGATACGGCCATCGCCACCGAGAACTGGCGATAGATCGTGCCCACCAAACCCGCGGCGAGCGCCATGGGGACGAACACGGCCGAGAGCACCAGCGTGATGCCGATCACCGCCGGCGTGATCTCGCGCATCGCCTTTGCCGTGGCGTCGCGGGGCGACAGATGCTCCTCGTGCATCAGCCGCTCGACATTCTCGACGACGACGATCGCGTCGTCGACGATGATGCCGATCGCCAGCACCATGCCGAACATGGTCAGCACGTTGATCGAAAAGCCCGTCGCCAGCATCACCGCGATCGTGCCGAGCAGCGCGATGGGCGCGACGATCGCCGGGATCAGCGTGTAGCGCACCTTCTGCAGGAAGATGTACATCACCAGGAAGACGAGCAGCATTGCCTCGGCCAGCGTCTGCACCACCTTCTCGATAGAGATGCGCACGAACGGGGCGGTGTCGAAGCCGGCCGACCAGCGCATCCCCGGCGGCAGCGCGCGCGCCAGTTCGTCCATGCGCGTGCGCACCGCCTGCGACGTCGCGACGGCGTTGGCGCCGGGGCTCAGCTGGATGCCGACGGACGCGGCGACCTTGCCGTTCTCGCGGGTGGCGTTGCCGAAGCTCTGCGAGCCCAACTCGATGCGGGCGACCTTGTCGAGCGTGACGCTCGATCCGTCGGGGTTCGCCTTCAGGATGACGCCGGCAAAGTCCTCGATGGTCTTGAGCTGGCCGTCGGCGGCAAGCGGCACCAGCACGCGCTGCCCCTGCGTGGTCGGCTCCGCGCCGAGCGCACCGGGTGCGATCTGGACGTTCTGCTCGGTGATCGCCGCGGTGACGTCGGTGACGGTTAGGCCGAAACCGGCAAGCTTTGCCGGATCGATCCAGATCCGCATCGCGCGCTCGGCGGAGAAATTCTGGACGCGGCCAACGCCGGGCACACGCTTGAGTTCGTCGACGATGTTGCGCGACATATAGTCGGACAGCGCGACTTCGTCCTGCTGCCCGTCGGACGTCAGGCTGACGAGCATCAGAAAGCCGGAGCTGGCGGACTCGACCGTCACACCCGCCTGCCGCACCACCTGGGGCAGCCGCGCCTCGATCGCTTTCAGCCGGTTCTGCACGTCGACCTGCGCCATTTCCGGGTCGGTCCCGGGGCGGAAGGTCGCGGTGATCGAGGCAGCGCCGGCGCTGTCGGCGGAGCTCTCGAAATAGAGCAGGTTCTTCACGCTGGAGAGCTCGCGCTGGATCAGCGAGAGGACGCTGTCGTTGAGCGTCTGCGGCGTGGCGCCGGGATAGCTGGCATAGATGCTGACCGTCGGCGGCGCGACACTGGGGAAGCGCGCGACCGGCAGTTGCGGAAGGGCGAGCACGCCCGCCAGCACGATCGCGATGGCGATGACCCACGCGAAGACCGGGCGATCGATGAAGAAGCGCGGCATGATCCTGTCCTCAGCCCGCGCTGCGATCGCGCCAGGGGCGTTGCTTCACCGGGGTGCTCGGCTCGACGCGATCCTGCCCCTCGACGATCAGCACCTCGCCGGCACGAAGCCCGAAGAGGACGACATATCGGCCGTCGACGATCGGCCCCAGTTCCACGCGCCGGAGATGCACGCGGTCCTGCGAATCCAGCACCGCCAGCTGGGCGGTACCGTCGTCGGCGCGGGTGACGGCCTGTTGCGGCACGGTCAGCGCGGCCGGCATCGGCGCACGCGGCAGGCGGGCGCGGACGAACATGCCCGGCAGCAGGCGTTCATCTGGATTGGAAACTTCGACGCGGACCAGCGCGTCGCCAGTCGCCGGATCGACGGCGACGTCCGAAAACAGGATGCGCCCCTTGATCGGATGCGTCGCACCCGATGCCAGGACGATCTCTACCGGGCCCGTGGCCCCGCCCGCGGCGCGGAGCTGCGCATAGCGCTCGGCAGGCTGGCGGACGTCGACATAGACCCTGTCGATCTGCTGGATGGTGGCGAGCGGCGTCGTGTCGGCGGCGGTCACCAGCGCGCCTTCGGTCAGGTTCGCGGCGCCGATCCGTCCGCCGATCGGCGCTCTCACCCGGGCGAAGCCAAGGTCGATCCAGCGGCGACGCAGGGTCGCGCGGGCTTCGGCGAGCTCGGCGGCGGCCTGATCGCGCGCGGCGACGGCATCGTCATAGCTCTGGCGGCTGATCGCATCGGCGGCGACCAGCGGCTCCAGTCGCTCCGCCTGGGTCCGCGCGCGGGCATAGACGGCGACGGCCTTCTGCAGGGTCGCACGCGCCGTAACGGCATCAGCGCGCAGCGACGCGGGGCTGATCTCGAACAGTACCTGCCCGGCGCGTACCATCGCGCCCTGCTCGAACCGGCGGCGCTGCAGGATCCCGCCCACCTGCGGCCGGATCTCGGCCGTGCGGAACGCGACGACCCTGCCCGGCAGTTCGTCGCTCGCGACCACGGCCTGCGGCGAAACGCGCAACGTCAGCACCTCCACCTCCTGCGTCGCCGGGGCGGGCGACGTGTCGGCAGAGCACGCCCCCAGCGCGCCGGCAGCCGTCAGCACGATCGGCAGGGTTCGGAAAAGCGTTCGAGCCATCATGCCGGCGCCTAGCCGCGCATCCGGTTGCGCCTCCGTCGAGATTGTGTGGAGGCTTTGTGGAGGCGCACTGGCGGCGGCTTCGTCTTCGCTGATAGGACGTTGCCATGCCCGCCGGAGCCCGCCCCGCATGAACCCGCTTGCCCTGATCGCCGAAGACGACAAGGATATCGCCGACATCTTGCGCGCCTATCTGGAGCGCGAGGGCTTCCGCACCGTGCAGGCTGGCGACGGCCGCACCGCGCTGGACCTGCACCTGTCGCTCAAGCCCGACGTGCTGCTGCTCGACATCACGATGCCGCTGGCCGATGGCTGGGAGGTGCTGTCCGAAGTACGACGGCGGGGCAGCACGCCGGTGCTGGTGCTTACCGCGCTCGACCAGGACATCGATAAGCTGCAGGCGCTGCGCATCGGTGCCGACGACTATGTCGTCAAGCCGTTCAACCCGGTGGAGGTGGTGGCGCGGGTGAAGGCCGTGCTGCGCCGCGCGGGCCCCGGTGCCGCGGGCGGCGTGCTGCGGATCGGTACGGTCGAGATCGACACGATCGCGCACATCGTTCGCACGAAGCGGGGCGAGGTCGCGCTGACGCTCACCGAGTTTCGGCTGCTGACCCACATGGCCCGCACGCCGACGCGGGTGTTCAGCCGCAGCGAACTGCTCGATGCGTGCCTGCCGGGATCGGATGCGCTCGATCGCACGGTGGATAGCCACATCAGCAAGCTGCGCCGCAAGCTGGAACAGGCCGGCGCTCCCGAAATGCCCGAAGGCGTTCGCGGCGTCGGTTACCGGCTCTGGTCGCGAGCATGAGGAAGCCGATCAGCCTTACCCGCCAGCTGGCGCTGGTGATGGCGGCACTCGCGACGATGGCGATCGTCGCCACTTCGGCGACCTTCTACATCGTCTACGCAGCGCTCGAACGGCTGCACATCCTCCCCCCTTCGCCGCCCGGAGCCGATGATTTCACAGGCCTCGACCTTGGCATCCTTCTCACCGGTTGTCTGTTCGGCGCGCTGCTGGCGCTGGGAATCGCGCTTTGGGTGTCCAGGCGGATCGTCCTTCCGCTGCGTACCCTGGGCGACGCCGCGCGCCGCATCGCCGGCGGGGATCTGGCGACCAGGGTGGAGGAGACTTCCGACGCACATGGCGAGACGGCGCTGCTGATCGCGGACTTCAACGCCATGGCGAGACGGTTGCAGGGCATGTCCGAGGACCTGTCGACATGGAATGCGCAGATCGCGCATGAATTGCGCACCCCGCTCACGATCCTGCGCGGGCGGTTGCAGGGGGCGCGGGACGGCGTCTTCCAGCTCGACGCGGAGCTGATCGCCGGGTTGCTGCAGCAGGTCGACGGTCTGACACGGCTTGTCGAGGACTTGCGCAGCGTCAGCCTTGCAGACAGCGGGCGGTTGGAATTGATGCTGACGGAGGTCGACCTCGCCGCGGAAATAGAGGCGCTGGCACCCGCCCTTTCCGCGATGCTCGCGCCTGCGGGGTTCGACCTCGTACTGGACCTGCAGCCCGGGTGCGTCAGGGGCGACCCCGCCCGCCTCCATCAGGCGATCATCGCGCTCGTCGAAAACGCGCGCCGCCATGCCGCCCCCTGCGTGGTCCGGATTGAGACCTATTTCACCGACACGGTCGCTTCGGTGAGCGTCATCGATGAAGGGCCGGGCCTTCGCGCCGGTTTTGAGAATCGGGTGTTCGACCCATTTGCGAGGGACAGACAGGACACACAAGGGACGGGATTGGGTCTCGCCGTTGTCCGAGCCATCGCTCGGGCCCATGGCGGCGACGCCGTATATGGCCGCAGCGGCACGCAATCCATTTTCAGGCTGAACTTGCCTCTTGGGGGCTCGAGCGCACGGCCGTTGCTCGAGTACTGAACCGAATACGGGTGCGACTCTTCCGCGTGATCGAGGATGCCAACGGCGAAGACCTCCGCTGGTGGTGGCGCGGCTGGTACGTCCACAGCTGGACGCTCGACCAAGCGGTTACCGGATTGCCCGGCACGCGGCGGCGCAGGCTCGCGGGTGACGGTGCAGAATCGCGGTCGCATGGTAATGTCGGCGTTCACCCCCGATGGTTGCGCGGCGTCGTCTTGCCGCTGCCGAGGAACCCAGTGAGCAGGCGGACCGGGATCAGCGCCGGTTCGCCCGCATCGAGCGCGGTCGTGCCGCCAGGCTCGCCGCAGGCGGGCCGGCGCCGGGCGACCTCGCCGGCGCGCTCACGATCGGCTGAGCGGCGCCGGCGACGCGAAGCGCGGCGCACGGTCGAAATCCACCTTTCCGAATGGCCGGTCGTGGAAAAGATAGTCGTAGTAGAAGGCCCGCAGCCGCGCGTGGAAGGCGCGGATGCGATCCTGATAGGCGAGTTGCGCAGCGAGATCGGTATGCGCCAGCCGCGTCAACAGCGCCTGGACGCCCACCGACGGCAGCAGCCAGCCCAGCGCCCTGCCCGCCGCATCGCGCCGCTCCAGCCCGGCACGATAGGCGCGCACGCGCGGCGCGACGCTTTCGTCGCCATTCTGGTGGAAAGCGAAATACCATTTGTAGTGGAACTGCGGCCCCAGCGGCGGCGAGTCCGCCCATTCGGGATGCGCGGCATAGAAGCGCTGCATCGTCGCTTCGCGCGGAATGTCCCAGGCGCGGTTGACCACCTCGCGCTGCGCGAGCGCGATCTCGGCGCCCTGGTCGACCGGGATTGCCTGGTTGATCAGCACATTGGCGAGCGTCGGCACGATCAGCACCAGCACCAGCCAGGCCGCCGCCAGCGTCGCGGCATTGGCGACCGAGCTCCAGCGCAGGCGACCGACCAGCGCCGCCAGCGCGATCCAGAACAGCAGATAGGCGGCGATCACCGCCAGCACGAGCAGGATGGCGAGCGCGCCCACGCCTTCCAGCACGGCAGCGACGACGAAGGGTAGTGCGAGTGTCGCCCAGAGCAGCCCCAGCCGCAGCGCGGTCCGCCGCCGCCATAGTGCCGCGCCGCCCCGCGGCAGCGCCTCCAGCGTGCGCTGGCGCCCGGCCTCGCGCTCGCCGGAGACGAGATCGTGGAACAGCGCGATCACGAACAGCGGCGCGAGAAAGACGAGGACGAAGGCGAAGTCGAACCGGCCGGGCAGCGCCAGCTCCGGATTGAAAGTGTCCCCGTCATAGATCTGCGCTTCCAGCCCCAGCGCCCGCACCCGCAGGATGTACGGCGCCACGTCGCGCATGCCCAAGGCGGCGAACGCGAGCGGCGCCGGCGGGTCCCAGGTCGCATGGAAGCTGTAATAGGCGGCGCTGCCGGCATCCTTCTTCTGATCGACCCAGGCGGCGATCGCGCCGACATCCTCCGCCTGCGCGGCGGGAATCGCGGCGATGGCAGCGCGCTGGCGCGCGACTTCGGCCATGCCCGCGGCGAGCGCAGCCACGGTCAGCAGCCCGAGCAGCGCGAGCGACACCAGGGTGAGCCGCTGGCGGGCCAGCAGCCGGACTTCGTGCAGGAACAGGGTCATCGAAACGCTCCCAGGCGACGGGTCGCCAGCGCGAGCAGCAGGCCGGCTGCGGCCAGCCAGCCGAGCAGCACGGCCAGGCCGGGCAGCGCAGCTCTGGCGAGCGCGGTGCCGCTCGGCGCGACAAAGGTGAAATCGGGCATGGCCTGCCAGTTGGCGGCCGAGACGCGCTTGCGGCGATCGGCACCGGCATCCTCGGCGGTATCGTCGCTATAGCGTACCTTCTCCGCCTGCATCGCGTTCAGCCGCTGCACCAGCGCATAGCGATAGGCCTCGGCCTGTTCGAGGAAGCGGCGATGCCCCGCGAAGTCGGTGCCCGCTGCCGCCATCGACAACGCGCGGATCGCGATGGCCGGGCTCAGCACCGCGGCGGTATCGACGATGGCGTTCTGGCGTGCCTGTGCGGCGTAGCTCCGGCCGGCATAGCGGTCGAACAGCGCCGACGTCAGTCGCTCGCCTTCCACCGCCAGCATCCCTTTGTAGTTGACCGGCAGATCCTCGACGCGGGTCACGCCGTAGCGGGCGAGCACCGCCTGCTTGAATTTGGCGAAATGCGGATCGTCGGGATTGTGGCTGTCGCCCAGCCGGCGGAGATCGCGGGCGATGGCGACATCGGTCTGGAGGCGGTTCTGCAGCGGCACCGCCGCGCTGGCGACATCGGGGGCGACGCGCGGCAGCAGCACCACCGCGATCGCCCAGAGCGCGACGAGCGCGAGCAGCGCATCGCGGCTGCGGCGGACCAGCACCGAGACGAGCAGGATCAGCACCACCCACAGCGCCAGATAGACGCAATATCCCAGCGCGATCACCAGCATCGGCAGCGCCAGCGCGCCCGGCTGGCCGGCGATCAGCGCGAAGCCCAGCAGCGCCGGCAGCGCCGCGAGCAGCGCCATGGTGGCGAGCGCGAGCAGCTTGCCGGCGACGATCTGCCGCCGCGTCACACCCTGCAGCATCAGCAGCCGCATCGTGCCGCGTTCGGTCTCGCGGGCGAGCGCGCCATAGCCGAGAAAGACCAGCAGCAGCGGCGCCACCACCTGCAGCACGAAGGCGGGGGTGAGCTGGCCGAAGCGGACGAGCAGCGAGCTCTGCCGCACATCGCCAAAATTGGCGGTGTTCTGCCGGTGCCCCTCCAGGAACATGCTGTTGCCGGTGAACGCGTCGACGCCAGGGTCGAACGCCGCCAGCGGCCCCAGCGGGCGGAAGATGAAATGGCCATAATGGACCACGCGGTGCGGGTGCCGGTCCGGCTGGGCGTGGAACGCATCCTCGGCCGCCTGGGCATGCCGCGCGCGCAGCTCGGCGATGCCGCGCTGGTGCGACCAGCTGCTCGCCACCGCGACGAGCGTCAGCAGCACGAGCAGCGCGAAGGCAATCATCGCGACCCGGTTGCGCAGCATCAGCCGCAGCTCGTCGCGGGCGATCAGGCGAACGACCTTCATGCCGCCGCCTGCGCTTCGCCGGTCTGGAAGCGGGCGTGGAGCGCGCGGACGTCGAAGCGATCCGGTCCTTCCGCCAGCACTTCGTGACGGACGCGGCCGCCCTCAAGGAACGCAATGCGGTCCGCCACGTCGGCGGCGGAGAGCAGGTCGTGCGTGACCATCAGCACCGCGGTCCCCCGATCGCGGACCTGCAGAACCAGGGCGTTGAAGTCTGCCGTCGCGCGCGGGTCGAGCCCCGAGGTCGGCTCGTCGAGCAGCAGCACCGGCACCTGGCGCAGCAGCGCCACCGCGATCGCCACCTTCTGCCGCATGCCCTTGGAAAAGCCGTCGAGCCGCTGGTGCCAGGCGCGTTCCTGCAGCCCGGCAGCGGCGAGCGCGTCGGTGATCGCCCCGCGCGGCTGACGCTGGCCGGACAGCGCCAGCAGATAATCCGCATTCTCCACCGCGGTCAGATGCTCGTAGAGCGCCACATTCTCCGGCAGATAGGCGATCCGGCGGCGTGCGCCGTCCGGATCGGTGCCGGGGTCGATCCCGCAGACCGCCGCGCGCCCGCCATCGCCGCGCGCAAAGCCCAGCAATACCGACAGCGTCGTCGACTTGCCCGCGCCGTTGCCGCCCAGCAGCGCCGTGATGCTGCCCGCCGGCACGGCGAGCGAAAGCCCGTCCAGCACCCGGTGGGTGCCGTAGCGAAGGGTCAGTTGGTCCAGCAGGATCGGCGGATCGACAGCGGTCACGGGCTTCCTCGACGTAGAACGGTGAATGATGCAAAAATGTATGCGACGTTATACCATACCTTTGCCGCCTCAACAGGCGCTTGGCTAGGCTGCACGTGACCCTGCAATCATTTTTCACGAGGCAATGGTGGTCTCAGGCGGACGGAACGCCAGGGCGACGGGGTGGCCATGCCCGTCGACCGTTGCTCAGAAGCCAAGCCCGATCCGCACGAACACCGTCCTGCCGTTGAAGCCGAACGGCGAAATCGCGTTATAGGGCTGGGTGCCGGCATTGTCCGCGCCGTTGGTCCCCGCGGCGACCGATGCCACCGAGGACGCGATATTTTCGGCAGGATATACGTCGAACAGGTTCTGCGCGCCGGCGCTGAACCGCAGGGCGCGCGTCGCTTGCCAGGACAGTTCGAGATCGGTCAGCAGTTCCGCGTCGAAGCGCTGGATGATGTCCGCATTGGCGCTGGCGGCCGACACCGGCACCAGCCGGACGTCATAGCCGGGGACGAGCGCTGCGATCTGGGCCGGCGTGCGATTGGTCAGCGCGACGGTGGAAACCTCGCCATAGCGCGTGCTGGTCAGCGAAACGGCGAACGGCCCGCGCGTGTAGCTGAGATCGAGCGTCGCCTTGGTCCGCGGCAGGCTGTCCGAGAAGCGCAGCTGCTGCGTCAGATCGAACAGCGGCGTGGTGAGGCCGAGTGCGGCGAGCGGCGCCGGCGTGCCGGCGATCCGATCGAAACTGGTCTTGTTGTAGTTGCCGGCGAGCGTGCCGCTGAGCACGCCTCCCGCCACCCTGGTGCGATAGTGCAGCACCAGATCCACGCCACGCGTGTTGGTGTCGACCGCGTTGGTCAGGTAGGAGATCGCGCTGAAATTTCCTTGCCCGTTGGCGGCGAGAAAGGCGGTCAGCCGCGCATCCTGGAAGGTGGAGGAAATCGCGATCCGATCGCGCACCCGGATCCGATAGGCGTCGAGCGTCGCCGTCAGCGCGCCCGCCTCGAACACCAGTCCCGCCGAGAGATTGCGCGACGTCTCCGGCTTGAGATCGGTCGCCCCCGCCAGCCGCGCGGCCGCGCTGTCGACGGCAGCGACGCGAACGATCGCCTGCTGCCCGTTGAGGATGAGCGTATTCGATGCGTTGTAGCCCGATTGCGCGAGCGCCGGCGCCCGGAAGCCGGTGTTGTACGACGCACGCGCCGCCAGCCCGCCGACCAGCTCCAGCCGCCCCGCGACCTTGAAATTGGTGGTGTCGCCGAAGTCCGAATACTGTTCATGGCGAACCGTGCCCTGCAGCAGCAGCCGGCCGAACAAAGTCTTTTCGGCATCGCCATAGACTGCCCAGCTGTGCCGGCCCAGCGACGCCCGGTCGTCCGGCCCGTTGCTCGGCCCGGGCTGCGCGCCGATGATCGCCGGGCGGCCGGCATTGGGCCCGTCTAGGATCGGCACCCCGCCGTTCCGGTAGCCGGCCGGATCGCCGGAGAACAGGCGGTAGGTCTCCTCGCGATATTCCAGCCCCGCCGCGAGCTTCAGCGGATTGGCGTCACCCAGCGGGATTTCGCGGGTGAGGTCGAGGTTGCTCGTCCACTGGTAGAAGTCCGAGCCCAGCCGGTAGAAGCGGCGCGGTGTCGCCGTGCCGTAGGAGACGTTAACGCTGTTGTCATAATGGAGGTCCTGGGTGTTGACCCCGTAGACGGTCGAGAGGTCCCATCCGAACCCGGCGAGCGCGTTGCCGCGCAGGCCCATCGCCACCGACAGGTTCTCGATTCGCGAATCCAGGGTCGGACGATAGCCGTCGGGATTGATCGCGCGGATCGTCTCGTCCTGGCCTGCGCGACGGAAGAAATATTCGATGTCGCCGTCCAGCCGGTTGTAGCCGCCGAACGCATAGACCTCGACCTGATCCGAGGCGGGCGCCGCGAAATTGGCGAAGAGCTGGACGTTGCTGCTCGGCTGGTCGCCGAAGCGGAACACATTACGGTCGATCGTCGCCTCGCGGGGATCGAGGGTTCCACTGGACGGGGTCAACCCAGTGCCGGAGCCGTAATTGCCCGAGATCACCGTCGGCCGACCGGCAGCGTTGGTACCGAAATATTGTTGCCGCGTATCGGGGCGGGCGCGGTTGGTGCCTTCGTGCTGCTGGAACGAAGCGGTCAGCCGCAGCACGCCGCTATCGCCGACGCGCATGCCGGACGAGACGCTGGCCTCGCCATAGGTACCGTCCCCGCGCGTCGTGATGCCGCCTGTCACCTGCGCGCGCGTGCCCACCGAACGATCGAGGATCAGGTTGATCACGCCCGAGATCGCGTCGGAGCCATATTGCGCCGAGGCGCCGTCGCGCAGCACTTCGGCGCGGGCCAGTGCGAAGGAGGGAATGGCGTTGAAGTCGACCGAGACGTCGCCGCGCCCGATGCCGTTGCTGGTGTTGAGGTCGCTGGCGGTGTGCCGGCGCTTGCCGTTGACCAGCACGAGCACCTCGCCCGGCCCGAGCCCGCGCAGCGAGGGCGGAACCAGATAGTCCCCCACCCCCGATCCGAGCGGCCGCGGGGTGTTGAAGCTCGGCACCGTCGCCTTCAGCTGCTGGATCAGGTCGACCCGGCCGCTCTGCTGCAACTGCTCGCGCCCGATCGCGTCGACGGGGGTCGCCGACCGCGTCGCGCTGCGCCCGCCGAAGCGGCTGCCGGTGACGATGATCGCATCCCCTTCGACGTCTGCGACCGGTGCGCGCTCCTGGGCGAGCGCGGGCATGGACATTGCGGCAGGAATCAGGAACGCAGCACGACGTGCAGAAAGATTCACCAGGTCCCCCTTCAAAGAGCGATGATATGTTGTATCAGAACGCGTGTGAAGGACCGACGGGGATCCGTCAAGCGGGGGGCAACACATTGAACAGACGTCGCGATTTTCTGGGCTTGGCAGGCAGCGCCGCTGCGGGAAGCCTGCTCGTGGGGCCGTTGCACGCACGGCCTGCCGTGGACGACTGGGCAGGCCGCTACGACGTCGATCGCAGCATCGCCAATTTCGACGCGGCTTATTATGGCGCGATGACGAAGACGGTCGCTGCCGCCTATCGGCAGCATGGCGAGTGGGTAAATCGCCACAATGCGCTGTTCCTGCGCGGCGCCCTCCCCGGCCCGTCGCGAGACGCGCGCCTGCAACCAGCCGTCGAGAGCGTCGCCACGCTGGTCGGCGCGAAGCCCGGTGAGATCGCGCTGTGCGCCGGCGGCACCGAGGCGCTCTACGCGCTGATCGTCAACTATCGGCCACTCCAGGCCGGCGAGGCCGTGCTCACCGCCGATACCGACTATGACGAGATGCAATTCGCCATGGCGCATCTCGCGGCAACCCGCGATGCCCGCCACGTGCGGATCGCGCTACCCGAGCCCGCGACCACGGCGAACATCCTCGCCGCCTATGCGCAAGCCCTGCGCGACACGCCGCGGCTCAAGCTGCTGCTCATCACCCATGTCTCCAATCGCAACGGGCTGGTACTGCCGGTCCGCGAGATCGCCGCGATGGCCAAGGCGCAAGGGGTGGACGTGATCCTCGACAGCGCCCAGTCGGTCGGGTTGCTGCCCGTCGACGTGACGGCGCTGGGCGTCGACTTCATGGGGTTCAGCCTGCACAAATGGGTCGCCGCGCCGCTCGGCTCGGGGGCCGTCTATATCCGTTCCGATCGGCTGGGCGACGTCGCGCCCTGGCTCGACAACCACATCTATCCCGACGACGACATTCGCGCGCGGGTGCCTTCAGGGACCGTGGATTTCGCCGCACGGCTGACGATCCCAGCGGCGATCGCCGAACATCATGCCCTGGGCCCGGCGCAGAAGCTGGTGACGCTGGTCGAAAAGCGCCGTTACTGGGTCGCCCGCGTCCGGGACGTGCCGGGCCTCACCATCGTCCACCCCGAGGAAGCCGATCGCTGCGCAGTGATCGGGGCCTTCCGGCTGCCCGGCCAAAACAGTTGGGACAAGACGCGCGCAGCCCAGCAGCGCTTGCTCGACAAGCATCGCGTCCTGGTCGTCGCCAAGCAGGGGCTCGCCTCCGGCCCGGTGCTGCGGGTGACCCCTTCTCTCTTCAACACCGATGATGAACTCGACCATCTGGCACATGCAGTACAGGAAGAACGCGGCCTATTTGCTTGAGGTCAGGCGCTGGCGGTATCGCGCGGCGAACTGGCGCGATCACCTTGCGCCGCTGGCATGGTTCACCGACGAAGTGGGTCAACATCCTGCCATCTCGCGCTAGAGCCAGCCCAGCGCGCGGAAGCTCGCCATGCCGTCGCGCGCCAGCACGAGATGGTCGAGCAGCCGCACCTGGACCGGTTCGAGGGCGACGAGCAGCCGGCGGGTGGTCGCGCGGTCGGCGGCGCTGGGCGTCGGGTCGCCGCTCGGGTGGTTGTGCGCCATCACCATTGCGGCAGCGTCGAAGGCCAGCGCGTCGGCGACGATCCGTCGCACGGGAATGTCAACCAGATCCACATGATCGCCCTGCATGTGCCGCATGCCGAGCAGGCGGCCGTTCCGCGCCAGATAGGCGAAGCCGGCGATTTCGGCGCGCGCCTCGGCAAGCCTGCCGAACAGCGCGCGTGCGGCGGGCAGGTCGAGGATGTACGGGTCCGCAGCCAAATGGACCATGGCCCGGCATGCCACCCCGCGCCGCCGACACGGAACCACAACTCGATCCGCTCCGGACCTCAGAAATGGCACGAAGCCGGATGACTCGTGCGGCGCCCCCCGCTAGGTTCCGCGCCATGCAGCAATATCTCGATCTGATGGCCCGCGCCCTGAATGACGGCGTGGAGGTGATGGACCGCACCGGCACCGGCACCCGCAGCGTGTTCGGCGCGCAGATGCGCTTCGACCTGCGCAAGGGCTTCCCGCTGCTCACGACCAAGAAGCTCCACCTCCGCTCGATCCTGATCGAGCTTTTGTGGTTCCTACGCGGCGACACCAATGTCCGCTGGCTGCAGGAGCGCAAGGTGAGCATCTGGGACGAATGGGCCGATGAAGACGGTGATCTCGGCCCCGTCTATGGCAAGCAATGGCGCGACTGGGAGGCCGCTGATGGCCGCCATATCGACCAGATCGCCGAACTGATCGCAACGCTGAAGACCAACCCCGCCTCGCGCCGGATGGTCGTCTCCGCCTGGAACCCCGGCGAGCTGGGCGCGATGGCGCTGGCGCCGTGCCACTGCCTGTTCCAGTGCCATGTCGCGAACGGCCGGCTGAGCCTGCAGCTCTACCAGCGCTCGGCCGACATCTTCCTCGGCGTGCCGTTCAACATCGCCAGCTATGCGCTGCTCACCCATCTGCTGGCGCAGCAGGCGGGGCTCGAGGTGGGCGACTTCATCTGGACCGGCGGCGACTGCCACCTCTATCTCAACCATCTCGAACAGGCGCAGGAGCAGCTCAGCCGCACGCCCGGCCCGCTGCCGCGGCTGGAAATCCTCCGCGAGGCGCCGTCGATCGACGCGTACGAGTATGAGGATTTCGCGATCCACGACTATGTCGCGCAGCCGCACATCAAGGCGCCCGTGGCGATATGATCAGCTTCCACCTCGCCCGGGCGGACAATGGCGTGATTGGCCGCGACGGCCAGTTGCCCTGGCTGCTGCCCGCCGACCTCAAGCGTTTCAAGGCGCAGACGCTGGGCCGGCCGATGATCATGGGCCGCAAGACCTTCGAGTCCTTTCCCGCCCCCCTGCCCGGCCGGCGCCATATCGTGCTGACCCGCGACTCCGGCTGGCAAGCCGATGGCGCCGAGGTTGCGCATGACGTCGGGCAGGCGCTGGCGCTGGCGGGCGAGGATGTCGCGGTGATCGGCGGCGCAGAGGTGTTCGCGCTGTTCCTGGACCGCGCCGATCGGATCGAGCTGACCGAAGTCCATCTCGATGCCGAGGGCGACGCGCACGTCCCCGCCTTCGGCCCCGCCCATTGGGAAGAAACCGCGCGCGAGCCGCATCCGGCGGACGGCGATCGCCCCGCCTATGATTTCGTGACGCTCCTCCGGCGGCGATGAAACACCCGATCCTGATCGGCTCGGCCGCGGTGCTCGCCATCGCCGCCTTCGGCTTTTTCGGGATTGCCCCGGCGGCGGTGGAAGCCGGCATGAACCGCGTCGTCGCGACGCCCCTGCCCCGCGTCACAGCGCAAACGCGGGCGCTGCATGCCCAGCTGGCCATCGCCGATCTCCACGCCGATACGCTGCTGTGGCGGCGCAACCTGCTGAACCGCGCCGATCGCGGCCAGGTCGACCTGCCCCGGCTGGAGGCGGGCAATGTCGCGCTCCAGGTCTTCTCCTCGGTGACCAAGACCCCGCGCCACCAGAATTACGATGCCAATGGCGCGGACAGCGACAACATCACGCTGCTCGCCGTCGCCCAGTTCCAGCCGCCGCGCACCTGGGGCTCGCTGCTCCAGCGCTCGCTCTGGCATGCGGAGAAGCTGGATCGTGCCGCCGCGGTCTCGGGCGGCGCGCTGCGGGTGATCCGTACGCCTGCCGAGCTCGACCGGCTGCTCGCCGATCGCGCCGCCGGGCGTAAGGTGACGGGAGGACTGCTGTCGATCGAGGGGCTGCAGGACCTGGAGGGCGATCCCGCCAATCTCGATCGGCTCCACGCGGCCGGCTTCCGCATGGCGGGGTTCGCGCATTTCTTCGATACCGAGGCGGCAGGATCGATGCACGGCCTGGCAAAGGGCGGCCTCACCCCGATGGGGCGGAACGTGCTGCGCCGGATGGAGGCGCTCGGCATGATCGTCGACGTCGCCCATGCCAGCCACGCCGCGGTGGCGGACATCCTCGCCATGGCGCGGCGGCCGGTCGTCTCCAGCCATGGCGGCGTGCAGGCGACCTGCAAGGTCAACCGCAACCTCACCGATGACGAGATCCGCGGCATCGCCCGCACCGGCGGCGTGGTGGGGATCGGCTATTGGGAAGCGGCGGTCTGCTCGACCAGCCCGGCGGCGGTGGCCGCGGCCATCGCGCATGTCCGCGACCTGGTGGGGATCGACCATGTCGCGCTGGGCTCGGACTTCGACGGGGCGGTCACCACCGGCTTCGATGCGTCGCAGCTGGCAGTGGTGACCCAGGCGCTGGTCGATCGCGGCTTCTCCGAGCAGGAAATCGCCAAGGTGATGGGCGGCAACGTGCTGCGGGTGCTGAAGGCGGGGATGGGTCCACGAGCGCCCGATAAAACCATCGCCGGGGCACCCCTACGATAGATCGACGGAGAGGCGAGAAGCTGCTACTTTCTACTACAGTTACGCGCGCGCTTCAACCTGAGGCTGATCATGCTCGACAACCCCGCCGAACCTAAATCCGCGACGCCAGC